>JALUZX010000552.1 GCA_027011425.1 Planctomycetota bacterium | reverse complement strand
GTGGGGTAGAGGGTGGGAAGGAAGGGCAGGAAAAAAAGGATCCCGCAAAGAGCCGCTTCCTTCCAGGACCGGAATCCCCCCGGAAGCAGGAGGGTCCAGAGCAGGAAGAGCGGAAAACCGGCGGTGCCGTAGTTGACGTGGCAAAGGCCCGCCAGCCCGAGAAGGAAGTAGGCCCAAGGCCGCCGGCCCCGGAAGAGGGCGGCCATGGAGAAGAGAAAGAAAGGGGCGGCCATCCCGCTGGGGACCAGGTATCCGCTGGGCAGGAAGAAAGAATAGGCGATCCCCCGGGAGGGGCGGTCCCCGTAGGCGAAGACCAAAAGAAGGAGAAGGGCGAAGTGTCCCTCCCCGCCGCCCAGGGCCCGGACCAGGGCCAGAAGGCCCCGGAAGAGGGCCAGAAGGAGGAGGACGTAGGCCCCGAAGAGAACCCACTCGAAGGGGACGCCCAGCCCCCCCCCAAGGGCGTGGAGAGCGCGGATGAAGGCGCTGAAGAAGAAGTGGTAGTGGGAGGTGTGCCAGGTGAGCCAATCCCCCGGGGCGAAGGGATGGAAAATTTCCCGGAAGGGAAGGAGCAGGTAGTGGCGCTGGTCCCCCGAGTAGACCCGGTAGCCCCGGGCAACCAGGAGGTGGAACAGGGCCGCGGCCAGGCAAAGAAGGAAGGAGAAGGCCTCCCTGCCCGCCGCCGGGTATGCTATTTTTGGCTTTTCTCGTTCCAAAGGAGACGCCCTTGAAGGTCCTCAGTGTCGTAGGAGCCAGGCCCAACTTCATGAAGGTGGCCCCCCTGGTCAAGGAATTGTCCCGGAGGGGGCACCAGGCCCTTCTCATCCATACGGGCCAGCATTACGACGAGAACATGTCCAAGGTCTTCTTCCAGGACCTGGGGATGCCCAGGCCCGACGCCTACCTGGGGGTGGGCTCGGGGACCCACGCGGAACAGACCGCCCGGGTCATGACGGCCTTCGAGAAGATCCTGGAACAGGAAAGGCCCGACCTCACGGTGGTGGTGGGAGACGTGAATTCCACCCTGGCCTGCGCCCTGGATTGCGCCAAGTTGCGCCTCCCCGTGGCTCATGTCGAGGCGGGGCTGAGAAGCAGGGACCGGGCCATGCCGGAGGAGATCAACCGCCTGGTTACGGACGTGCTGGCCGATCTTCTCTTCACCCACTCCCGGGAGGCCGACGAGAACCTGAAGGCCGAGGGGATCCCGCCGGAAAAGATCCATTTCGTGGGAAACATCATGATCGACTCCCTGGCGGCCAACCTGGAGAAGGCCCGGAATTCCGACATCCTGGACCGCCTTTCCCTCTCGCCCGGGAGTTTCGGCGTGGTCACCCTCCACCGTCCTTCCAACGTGGACGACCCGGCCGTCCTGGAGGGGCTCATGGGGGCTCTCCGGCGCGTGGCGGCCCGCCTGCCCCTGGTCTTCTCCTGCCATCCAAGGACGGCCAAGAGACTGGCCGAAAACAAGAAAAGAGGAATCTCCACCGGCGGGGACGGGGCCCTCACGATCCTTCCTCCCCTGGGATACCTGGACTTCCTTCACCTGATGTCCCAGAGCAGGCTGGTCCTCACCGACTCGGGGGGTCTCCAGGAAGAGACCACCTGGCTGGGCATCCCCTGCGTGACCATCCGGAAAAACACCGAGAGGCCCGTGACCATCACCGAGGGGACCAACCGCCTGGCCGGAACCGATCCCGCCCGGGTGGAGGAACTGGCCTTGCAGGCCCTGGAAGAGGGCCCGGCCCGCAAGGAACCACCCCCCCTCTGGGACGGAAAGACGGCCGGCCGGATCGTAGACGTCATCGAAGCCTGGGGGGCCGGAAGGATCCCGTAGGGGCCGGCGGCCCGGGATGGTTCTATCCCAGCATGGACCGGGCGTAGAGGATCCAACCCAGGTGGTAGGGCCGGCACTCGGGGCAAAGAAAGAGGTCCTTCGCCGGCCGGCGGTCCTGCAGGCCCGTCCAGGCCGCCAGGTCGAGGCGGAATCTCTCCCCCTTCCCCAGGCCCAGCTTACCCGTCTCCTTCGGGTCGTCCCGCTGGACCGCCCGCAGGATGAAGCCCTTCTCCTCGTCCAGGATCCTTCC
>JALUZX010000551.1 GCA_027011425.1 Planctomycetota bacterium | reverse complement strand
AAGCCGGGGCTCGGCTCCTGCATCTTCCTCCACATCTGGGACGGCAGGATGCGGGGAACCTCGGGCTGCACCTCCATGCCCGCCGAAAAACTCCTGGCCCTCCTCACCTGGCTGGACCGGGCCAAGGACCCCGTCCTCGTCCAGTTGCCCAAGCCCGAATACATCCTCCTCCAGGAGAAGTGGGGCCTCCCGCAGGTAAACCTCTAGGTTCCCGGGGGGCGGATCTTCAGGGTGCGGAGGCGGTTGAGGGCGGCGGCGAGTTCGAAGCGGCGGAAGCGGGCCAGGTCGGGGAGTCTGCGGCGGTCCAGGGCGTCCAGTCCCTTCTCGGCGAGTTCTCTTTCCACGTAATCCAGGGCCTCGGCCACGGTGCGCCTTCCGTCCAGGACCTTCTCCCAGAGGAGAAGGAGGGCCAGGCCCACGGCGCGGGTCTGGGAGGTGTCCACGAGTTGTTCCACCCACCTCAGGTCGACCGTCTCCCGCCCGACCTGGATGACGTGCAGGCCCCTGGACTTGAGGCTCACTTCCCGCCGCCCCTTGGAGGGGTCGATGCTCTCCCTGGCGGGGACCCGCCCGGCGGGCCGGGCCATGGGACCCGGCGCCTCTGCTTTGCGGCCCGTCGGAATCCGCCGGGCGATCTCCCGGGCCAGGCCGGTCACGTCCTTGGGGACGTATTCCTCCATGGCGATCACCCGGTCCGCCACGTCGAAGTAGTCCCCGCTTCCCCCCATGACCAGGATCGTGGAGACCCCGAGATCCTCGAAGAGGGACCGGGCCCGGTCCACGAAGGGCACGATGGGCTCCCTCTCGCGGGAGATCAGCTCCTGCATCCGGTGGTCCCGGATCATGAAATTGGTCGCCGCCGTATCCTCGTCCAGGAGGAGGACCTCCGCCCCGGCCTCCAGGGCCTCCATGATGTTCGCCGCCTGGGAGGTGGAGCCCGAGGCGTTGGGGGTGGAGAAGAAAGAGGTCTCTTTTCCACCGGGCAGGTCCCGGATGAAAGGGGAGATGTCCACGCCCGCCACGGAGCGGCCGTCCTCGGCGCGGATCTTGACCGCTCCTTCGAGACTCACCACGAACTCCCGGCCGTCGCCGGGGGGATGGTTCCAGACGCCCCGCTCCAGGGCGCGGAGAAGGGTGGACTTCCCGTGGAAGCCGCCTCCGGCGATGAGGGTGACTCCCGCGGGAATTCCCATTCCCGTCATCTTTCCCCTGTTGGGAAGCTCCACCTCGACCCGGAGGGATTCGGGAGACCGGAAAGAGACGGCCCCCTTTTCCAGGGGCCTGTCGTCCACCCCGGACCGCCTGGGAAGAAGGGCGCCGTCCGCCGCGAAGGCCACAAGCCCCCTCTCCTTCAGGATTCCCCGGAGGTAGGAGGCGTCCTGGTTGGTCTCGGCGTGGAGGCGGAGGAGATCGGGCGGGTAGGCCGAAGGGAGCAAGGTCCGGGAAACCAGCTCGGGCAGATCGTGGAGGAGCATCTCCGCCGCCTGCCTCCCCAGGATCCGCCTTCCCGCGGCGGGAAGGCCGGCGAAGAAGCGGGCTTCCACCCCGCCCTCGGGAAGGAGGCGGACCGCTGTCCTCTCCAGGACCTCCTGGCCGGGCCGGTCCATCTCGAGCATCCCGCTCTTCCCCGACCCGCGCCTCGCCCCGGCCTTGCGGGCCTCGCCGGCGAAGCGCCGGGCCAGGAGCCACTCCACGCCCAGGGCGCGCTCCCTGGGGTTCCGGAGATCCTCGGCGAATGGAGCGGATTCGGGCGGAAGGAAGGCCCGCAGTCTGCTGGGCGCGGCGAAGGGGTCCCCCTGGACGTGGTCGATGAAAAGGACAAACGAGGGGAAGGTCCATTTCCCGGCGATCTCCTTGTAGGCCGGGTAGCCCCGCCCGTCGATGCGGTAGAGGAGATTCTGAAGGTCTTTTGCGGTAGCCATGGGGAAGGAGTCTACCTGGGGGGGCTTCCGGAGTCATGGCGAGATTGGGATCCATCGGGCACGACGTTCGGGCGCCTCCGGCGCCCTCCGGCGTGCTCTTCACGGGTTTGTTGGTCTACATCCCGGGCCGGTCAGGCCCGGATTCGGGGGGCGAAGGGAAGGGGC
>JALUZX010000550.1 GCA_027011425.1 Planctomycetota bacterium | reverse complement strand
GCGGCGAAGTGGCTGGCCTGGTTTCTCTCCCGCGGGGCGGGTCTCCGGCTCCGGGTGGAGGCCTGGAATGGGAAGGGCACGCCTCCTTTCGGGGTTCTCTTCACCCGCCGGGGGGCCAAGGCGGAGCTGGGCCGGGAGGGTTACGTGCTGGAGGTGAGGCCCGCCTCGGTGGCGATCCGGTCGGCAGGCGGAGCGGGGCTCTTCTACGGGGCCCAGACTCTCCGCCAGCTCCTTCCGCCCCGGGTGGAGGCGGACCACCCGGTGAAGGGAGGGCCCCTCCTGGTGCCCTGCCTTCGGATCGAGGACAAGCCCCGGTTCAGGTGGAGGGGGATGCACCTGGACGTGTCGAGGCACTTCTTTCCGCCGGGGCAGATCAAGGAATACATCGACTACCTGGCCATGCTGAAGCTCAACGTCTTCCACTGGCACCTGGTGGACGACGGGGGCTGGCGGATCGAGATCAAGAAGTATCCCAGGCTGACCTCCATCGGGGCCTGGAGGCTGGGGGACGGCCGGGGTTGGAGCTACCGGCACATCACCTTCCCGGAGAAGAAGACGGGCCAGCGCGTCTACGGGGGCTACTACACGCAGAAGGAGATCCGTGACATCGTGCGCTACGCGAAGGAGCGCTACGTGACGATCGTCCCGGAGATCGAGATGCCGGGGCACAGTCTTCCGGCGCTGGCGGCCTACCCGGAGCTGGGGATCGACCTTCCTCCGGCGCAAAAGAAGAAAGTCCTGGCCCGTTTCGGCGGCTGGGAGAACGTGTACAACGCGGGGCTGGAGAAGACCTACACCTTTCTCCAGAACGTTCTGAAGGAGGTGATGGACCTCTTTCCGTCCAGGTATATCCACATCGGCGGCGACGAGGTGAGAAAGGGCTTCTGGTCGGTGAGCCCGGCGGTGAAGGCCCTGATGAAGCGGGAGCACCTGAAGGACCTGGACCAGGTGCAGAGCTATTTCATCCACCGGATGGACGCTTTTCTCACGCGGCACGGGCGTCGCCTGGTGGGCTGGGACGAGATTCTGCAGGGGGGACTTTCGCCCCACGCCACGGTGATGAGCTGGCGGGGGATCGGCGGAGGGATCCGGGCGGCCCGGATGAACCACGACGTGGTCATGACCCCCACGGGACCTTGCTACTTCGACTATTCCTACAAGGCGAATTCTCCCAAGCGGGTCTACCTCTACGACCCTGTTCCGGAAGCGCTCTCCCCGGCCCAGGCGGGGCACGTCCTGGGCGTCCAGGCCAATGTCTGGACGGAGTGGATGAACGACTTCCGCCGGGTCCAATTCATGATCTTCCCCAGGATCTTCTCCCTGGCCGAGACGGCCTGGGTCCCACAGGAAGGGAAGGACTGGGAGCGTTTCCGGGATCGGCTCTACGGGCTCTTTCCCCGCATGGACAGAATGGTGGTCAATTACTACCTGCCCGCCCCGGAGTCGGACTACAGCGCGGTCTTCCTCGGAAAGGGACCGGCCGAAGTGGCTTTCCACGTGCCTCCCGGAAGGGTGGGGACCCTCAGGTATACTCTGGACGGCCGGACCCCCACCCTGGATTCCAAGGTCTACAGGAGACCCATCCGGGTCACCCGTCCCTGCGTGGTGAAAGCCGCCTTCTTCCGGCCCGACGGAAGCCCGGGCAAGGTGGCGGTCGTGTCGGTGGTAAGGGTCTCTTCAAAAAAGGACACGAGAGGCCTCAAGCCGGGCTTGGTGGTGTCCTACGCGGAGGGGAGCTGGGGCAAGACTCCCGATTTCGGCAAGTTGAAGATTCTCTTTTCGAAGGTGACTTCCCGGATCGACCTTTCCGCGAGAAAGAGGGATCGTGATTACGCATTGCGGTTCTCAGGGTTCCTGAAGATCCCCCGGACGGGGGTCTACACCTTCACCCTGGGAAGCGACGACGGGAGCGTCCTCTCCCTCGGCGGGGCGGTGATCCTGGACCGCGACGGGCTCCACGCCTACGGCAGGAAAAAGGGATCCCTCGAACTTCGGGCCGGGCTCTACCCGCTGGAACTCAAATACTTCCAGGCCGGCGGCGCCCAGAAGCTGACGCTGACCGTGAAGGGCCCCGGCATCCCCAAGGTC
>JALUZX010000549.1 GCA_027011425.1 Planctomycetota bacterium | reverse complement strand
TGGAGGGGCGGGCCGATGGAAGGGGGGGAACCAACCGTCCCCTGCATCCGCGGCAAACCCGCCTCCCTTGGATCTCCACGGCCCGCCCCTCCAGGAGATCCCGCTCGGGGATGGATTCCTGGCAAAGGTCGCAAAAATAGACTTCCGGTTCTTGGGGTGGAGAGTTTTCTTCCATGGCCCTTATTCTAGCCGGGCCATCCTTCCCTGGCACGATCCCCCCGGAAGAAGTTGACCGCCCTTGGGGGGATCTTTATGGTTCCTCTCCCGAGGAGGCCCGCCGAGGATGGAAAAGAAAGATGCCCGGAAAACGAGCCTGGAAGAGATCGCGGACCGCCACGTTCTGGAGATTCTCAAGGCGGCGGCCCGCAGGAGGCCCCACGACCTGGAGATCCTTTTTTCCCTGGGGGATCTCTTGACCAGGCTGGGGTATATCGAGGAAGGACTCCAGGTGGACCTGACCCTGGCCCGGCTTCAGCCCCGGGATCCCACGGTCCACTACAACCTGGCCTGCAGTTACGCCTTGCTGGGGAAGAAGGAAGAAGCCTTCTCCGAGCTGAAGAAAGCCGTCCGCCTGGGTTACTCAGACCCGGGCCACATGCGGGTCGACCCGGACCTTGAGTCCCTACGCGGGGACCTGCGGTTCGGGAAGATCCTGGCCCTCCTGGAGAAAAGGATCCGCTGACCCGGATGATTCACGAATCACCCGGGCCAGGTTCCGCGCCGGCGGGAATCCGCCCGGGGCCCGGGCCCCGTCAATGGGAGCCGCCGGCCGGCGGAGCGGCGAAGGCGTCCGAGCCGCGGTCCACGGGGAACACGGGTTTCCCGGCCTTCCGGTTCCACCACTCCATCCACTTGCGGGTGGCGGTCTCACGGGCGACCTGGTCCTTGGCCTTGGGATCGTACCCGAAGTCCAGGCCGCTCCAATATTTCAAGGCCTCGAAGCAGTAGTAACGATACCTGGGGTTCTTGCTCTGGAGGCCCATGATGAGGTGGGGCACCCCGTGGTCGTCCCCCATGGTAAGGAGAGCCCGGGCCACCTCCATCTCCACCGTAGGATCGGGATCGTCCAGGTATTTCCGAAGGAACGGAATTGCCCTGGTGTCCCGGATCCGACCCAACGTCCAGGCGGCTTCCGCCCGAACCTTGGGATCCTTGCTCTTCATGGCCTGCAGGAGCTGGGGAATGGCGACCTCTCCGCGGGCCGCGATCCAGGCGAGGTTCATCACCAGGGCCGTTCCCCTCTGGTAGGGGATCTGGTCGATCCTGCGCTGGATCTCGGAACGGAGAAGCGCATTCGGCTGCTCGAACTGCCCGAGATCGGGCCCCGCCGTGGAACTACAACCCGCGGCCAGGCCGAGAAGGAAAAGGAAAGGGGCCGTCCGCCTCATCTCGTCGTCTCCTCTCTTGAAGGACCACATCCCGGCCGGGATTCCCGTTCCCGGCCTGTCTCGGATGTGTCCATGGCATCGGCAATTCCCCGTCCTTTCCTTGAAGGGATTTCCCCCT
>JALUZX010000548.1 GCA_027011425.1 Planctomycetota bacterium | reverse complement strand
GCCGGTTTCCCGTTCTCGGGGGAGTCCATGCGCTGGACGAGGGCGTCCTTGAAGGGCTCGGGGTGGGCGAGGCGGGTGAGGCCGAAGCGGTTCTCGGCGAGAGAGACGAGGAAGTCGGCGGGTTTGGCGCCGGGAGGAGCCTTGTAGACCTCCTCCTTGAAGGCGGCGGCGATCTCTTTCGCCTTGTCGCGGCTCAACTGGAAGCCCTTGATCTCCCCCAGGTAGTAGTGGATCACGTTCCAGCCGCTCAAGGGCCCGAGCAGGATCTCCGACTCGGAGACGCCGAAACGGTCCAGGGGGTGTGCCTCGTAGGTGGAGCGGTCGTTGAGGACGGCCTTCTGGTGGACGCCTGCCGTGTGGGTCCGGTTGGTGAGGGAGACGGGCTCGGCGGCGGGAACGAGCATCTTCAGCTTGTCCGCGAGGAGCACGTTGATGGGGTAACTTCCCCTCAAGTGGTATCCCTCGAGCCGGTCGTAGTGGCCCTCGATGTAGAGGTTGTAGAGGAGGGCCGTCATGGAGGTGATGCCCGAGCGTTCCCCGATGCCCAGGATCGTGGTGTCGATATACCGCGTTCCCGCCCGGACGGCGGCCAGGGCGTTGGGGAGGGCGAAGCCCCGGTCGGCGTGGAAGTGGCCCTCCAGGTCGGTGTCCGGGTATCTCTCCCTCAGGAGGCGGACCCTCTCCTCCACAAGCGGCGGGGTGGCCACACCCACCGTATCGGGAGTCCCCAGGCGGTCCACCAAGGGAGCCACCCTGTCGTAGACCCGGAAGAGGTCGTCCGTGGGCGTGCGGAAGGCGTCCTCGCCGCTGAAGCGAAGGACCAGGCCGGGATGGTTTTTTCTTAGGTCCTCCAGGATCGCCCCGGCCCGGCGGGCCATCTCCTCCAGGCCCAGGCCGTGGCTGAAGCGCCGGGCCGCCGGGGAGGTGCCGAAGTAGAGGTTCAATCCGTCGAAGCCCGCGTCGATGGCGGCCTCCACGTCGGCCGGATGGCACCGGGCGTGGGCCAGAAGAAAGGTATATCCTTTCTGGGTGATGAGCCCGTCCCGGACCTCCTTGAGGGCCTGGAAGTCCTCCCGCTCTCTCGGGCTCACCACGGGGGCGAAGAGTTCCACGAACTTGACGCCGTAGATGATGAGCGCCCGCAGGATCTCCCGCTTGTCGTCCAGGTTGAAGAAGTACTTGTAGTGGTCGTGGAGGAGGGATGTCTGGGAGCCCTCTCTCAGGGTGGTGTCCACGATCTCCAGTTGTCTCGGCTGGTAGTTCTCGAAGAGGAAGGGACCTGGGCCGGTCATTTCTTTTCTCCCGTCAATCGTTCCAGGGCCGACTGGAGGACCCGGATGGCCCGGGCGTATTCCTCGAGATCGATGTGTTCGTCGGGGGTGTGGTCCAGGGAGCTGTCTCCCGGGCCGTAGACCAGGGCCGGAGTCTCCGGCCAGGCGGCGTGGAGGACGTTGAGGTCGCAGGTGCCTGTCTTCACCACGAACCTGGGCTTTCCTCCCTCGACGCGGATCGACGCCAGGAAGGCCCCCGCCAGGGGGCCTTTCCTGGGCAGGCGGCAGGCCTCCTCGGCCCCCCGGAAGGCCAGGTGGATCTCCGCCCCCTCCATGGGTTTCAAAAGGCCTGTCAGTTGGTCCTTCAGTTCCCCGGGTTTCAGGCCCGGGGGCAGGCGGAATCCCATCTCGAGTTTCACCACCCCGTGGGTCCCTTCCCGGGTGGTTTGGAAGGACCTGAGGGAGGGATCCAGGGAAGCGAAGGCGGAGAATACGCCCTTTGCCCCGGTCCACCTGACGCACCAGTCCCGGGCCTCCTCCCAGGCCCGAACGCCCATCTCGGCAGGAAGGGGATCCAGGCCCGCCGAGTGGGAGAGGGGGGCCCGGAGGGTGAGGTCCAGAAGAAGGCGCCCCTTGTATCCCAGGGCGACCCTCTCCCAGCCCGAGGGCTCGCCCACGACCAGGAAATCCGGCGGGGCGCTTCTCGAGGAGAGCACGTGGCGGGCGCCCCTGGAGGTGGCGGCCTCCTCCTCCACGGCGCCGGTGACGGTGACCTTCCAGCCCGGCCCCAGGGAGGCCCGGGCCGCGGCGAGGACGAAGGCGCAGAGGGGCCCCTTGGCGTCCACCGTCCCCCTTCCATAGAGGAGGTTTCCCTCCCTGCGGATGGGGACTTCCCCCGGCACGGTGTCGATGTGGCCGAGCAGAAGGATCTCCTTCTCTCCTCCCCCCCGGGAGCCCACGGCGTTTCCCGCCTCGTCCACCCGGGCCTCCAGGCCGAGCGCTTTCATCCGCTCCACGAGAAACCGGGAGGCCTCCCCTTCCCGGGCCGAGGGGCTCGGGATGGCGACCAGGTCCTCCAGGAGCCGGGCGGCCTGCTCATCCATGGAGAACCTCCAGGATCACGTCCAGGGCCCGGTTCAGCTCGTCCTCGGTGATGACCAGGGGCGGCAGGAGGCGGAGCACCGTGGGGCCCGCGGGAAGGGCCCAGACGCCCTTTTCCATCAGGGCCCGGAGGATGGGGTTCACCTTGACCTTGAGTTCCAGGCCGATCATGAGACCCAGGCCCCGGACCTCCCGGACCTTGGGAGGCTTTTCCTTTTTCAAGCGCTCCAGGGCCTCGGCTCCGAGCCGGGCGGCCCGGCCGGGAAGGTCTTCCTTTTCCATGACCTCCAGGACGGCCCGGCTCGCCGCGCAGGGAAGGGGGCCGCCTCCGAAGGTGGAGGCGTGCCGTCCCGCCTCGAAGGTCCCGATCTCCCGCCGCCAGCAGACGGCGCCCATGGGGATCCCTCCGCCCAGGGCCTTTCCGAGAAGGAGAATATCGGGCCGGGCCTGGAAGTGGCCGCAGGCGAACCACTTGCCCGTCCGTCCCATGCCGGTCTGGATCTCGTCGAAGACCAGGAGGGCGCCCCTCTCGTCGCAGATCCGCCGGGCCGCGTCCAGGAATTCGGGCGTCGCGGGGTGGACCCCGCCCTCGCCCTGGACCACCTCCAGGAGCAGGGCGGCGGTCTTTTCCGTCACCGCCTCCTCCAGGACCGAGGGGTCGTTGAAGGGGACGTGGTGGAATTCGGGCACGAGAGGAAGGAAGGGCTCCCGGTAGTGGGGCTTCCACGTGGCCGAGAGGGCGCCCAGGGTGCGGCCGTGGAAGGCCCGCTTGGCCGCAACGATCCCGGGCCTTCCGGTGAAGTAGCGGGCCGCCTTGATCGCCCCCTCCACGGCCTCGGCGCCGGAGTTGCAGGGATGGATTCTCGTGAGGGGACCTTTTTCGGTGGAGCCCACCTCTCTTTCGAGTATGGCCGAGAGATCGCGGAACCAGAGGGCCCGCTGGTCGTTGTATCCGTTTTCCGTGTGCATCACCAGGCGGGCGGCCTGGGCGGCGATGGCCCGGGTCACCTCGGGGTGACAGTGCCCCACCGAGGCCCAGCCGTGGGCCCCCGAGAGGTCCAGGTATTCCTTGCCGGAAGCGTCGGTGATCCGGGCCCCCTCGCCCCGGACGATGACGGCGGGCCTCCGGGCCATGCCGCCCGACATATGTTCTTTTTCCAGGACGACGTAATCTTCAGGATTCATGGCTTTCTCCGATCTTCTCGCCGATCACCGTGCCCCGCCCGGCCAGGGCCTTCTCCAGGGGCTTCTCCACCCTTCCGTCGGCGAAGATCACCCGCTTGACCCCGGCCTGGAGGGCCTCGGCGGCGCCCATGACCTTCTTCTTCATCCGGTCCAGGGCGACTTCCATGAAGCGCTCCACCTCCCCGGCGGGGATGTGAGGAATCAGGGTGGACTCGTCGGGAAACTTTCCGAGCAGGCCAGGCACGTTGGAGAGGATGACCAGGGTCTCGGCCTGGAGCGCCGCCGCCGTGGCGGCGGCGGCGCGGTCGCCGTCCACGTTGACCGCCTCGCCCTCGTAGCTCGCCGCCGGGGGACAGAGAACCGGGAGAAACCCCTCGGAGAGGAGGGCCCGGAGCAGGGGGATGTTCACCCGTTCCACCTTGCCCGTGTAGTCGTCGCGGAGCACCAGGCGCTTCCCCTTGTGGAGGACCTTGATGGCTGCCTTTCTCGGGCCTTCCCAGATGCGTCCGTCCAGGCCCGAGAGGCCCACGGCCCGGGTCCCGAGTCTCTGGAAACGCTCCACAAGATCCTTGTTGACCCGGCCGGCGCAGGCCATCTCGAAGATCTCCAGGGTCTTCCTGTCGGTGCGCCGGGAGGTATATCCCGAAAGGGATGTGACGAAGACGGGAGGGTGGCCGAGCTTCTCGCCCAGCTCCGTGGCCAGGGAGGATCCGCCGTGGACCACGACGAGTTTCTCTCCCGCCTTGTGGCGGGCCGAGATGTCCCGGACCACCGCGTCCAGGTCGATGCCCCGGCTTCCGCCGATCTTGACGACGATCATGGTTTTCTCCTGGAGCAGTTCTAGAGCGGATGCAGGCCCGGGAAGGAGAGGCCTTCCCCTTCGTCCAGGCCGATCATGAGGTTCATGCACTGCAGGGCGCTTCCGGCGGCCCCCTTCACCAGGTTGTCCAGGGCGGCCGTGACGATCACCCGGTTTCCCGGCGAGCCCGGGTCGGCGGCGAAACCAACGTCGCAGAAATTGGTCCCTGCCAGCAGGGCAGGCTCCGGGAAGCGGTGGATTCCGGTCTTCTGGGCCACCAGGCGGACGAAGGGCTCAGGGCCGTAGGCGGACCTGTAGAGCTTCCAGAGATCCTTTTCCGCCAGGGGTTCTTTGAGGAAACAGTGGGCCGTGGCGGCGGCGCCCCGGACCAGGGGGACGGAGGTGACGGAGAAGTGGAGTTCGAAATCCTCCCCCAGGACGCGGCGGACCTCGGCCTGGTGGCGGTGGCCGGTGAGCTTGAAGGGCCGGACCGCCTGGGCCCGCTCGGGATGGTGGGAGGCCTCGGTGGGCCGGGCCCCGGCCTCGGAGGAGCCCACCTTGACCTCCACGACGGCCCGCTCGAGAAGGCCGGAGCGGGCCAGGGGGGCCAGGGCCAGGTTGGTGACCGTGGCGTTGCACCCCACCCCCGAGGCGTAGTCCGCGCCTTTCAGCTCCTCCCGGAAGAATTCCGGCAGGCCGTAAGTGAAGCGGGGGAGCCATTCCGGCGCGGGATGGGTCCAGCCGTACCATTTCTCGTAGGCCGCCGCCGACTCCAGGCGGAAGTCCGCCGAGAGATCGACGATCTTTTTCGCCAGGGAGGCGAAGGTCTCGATCCGGCCGGCGGCCTTGCCGTGGGGCTCGCAGAGGAAGAGCACGTCGCAGGGCTCCAGGGTCTCGGGGTGGGTGAACTTGAGATCCGTCACGCCCCGGAGGTTGGGGTGGGCGGTGTGGACGAACTTGCCCGTCCGGCTCGCCGAGGCCGCCTGGGCGATCTCCACGCCCGGATGGCCGAGAAGGAGGCGCAGGAGTTCGCCTCCCACGTAACCGCTCCCGCCGGTGAGGGAGGCCCGGATCACGACGCCCTCCCTTTTTCGGCCACCCGCAGGACGTAGTCGGCCACCTTGCCCGGGATGTCCACGCCCGTGGTGTGGATGCTGTTTTTGAATTCCATGGTGTAGTTCACCTCGTTCACCAGGAGCTTTCCTTCCCTGGTCTCCAAAAGGTCCACGGCCACAACTCCTCCGCCCACGGCCCGGGCGGCGGCCCGGGAGAGGCGGTCCACCTCTTCCGTGACGGGGCAGTTCTCGGCCCGCCCGCCCCGGGCGGTGTTGGTGATCCAGTGGTCCGAGTAGCGGTAGATGGCGCAGATCGTCTCGCCGTCCACAACGAAGGAGCGGATGTCCCGGGCGGGCTTCTCGATGAACTCCTGGATGTAGAAGATGGAGTGGTGGTAGCTCCCCAGGATCTGCTTGTGCTCCAGGACCGCCTCGGCGGCCTCCCGGTCGTTGACCTTGGAGAGGAGCCGGCCCCAGGAACCCACGGCAGGTTTCAGGACTACCGGATATCCCATCTCCTCGATGGCTGCCAGCGCCGATTCCGGAGTGAAGGCGATCCTGCACCGGGGAGTGGGTATGCCCTCGCGGACCAGGGCGGATGTGGTCTCCAGCTTGTTGCCGCAGACCAGGGCCACCTTCCAGGGGTTCACCGTGGGGACGCCCCGGTCATTGAGGATCCGAAGGGCGTAGAGGGCCCGGGAGTGGTTGATGCAACGCTCCAGGACCACATCGAACCGGTTCCAGCCGTCCTGGTGGAAATCGAAGACGATCTTCCTGTCGTCCAGAATCTCTACTTGGGCCCCTCTCTCTTCCAGAGCCTTGAGAAGATACTTTTCCTCCAGGCGGACCCGGGAGAGGAGGAGGCCGACGCGGGGGGTGGACATGTCATTTTCCTTCCTTGCCGTTCCAGGGGATTTTTTTCTACTCGCCCCAGTCCTCTTCCTCTTCCGGGGCCGGGCCCACCTGGGGCGGGTCCAGGGAAAGCACTTCCAGTTCGATTCCGCAGTCCGGGCAGGAGAGGATCTCTCCCTGCATCACGTCCTCGGGGAAGGTGACGGTTGCGCCGCATTCGGGGCATTCGACAGTCTTGCTCATGGGGTTCTCCTTGGAAAACGAGTTCGCCGCGAAAGGGATGGATCGGTGGATCCAGGCAGAACGAAAGAGTGAGGGACCTGGAGCGGTCCCGGGGGAATCGTGGGGGGAACGGCCCGGCCGGGGCCGTTCAGGAGGCCTTCTTGCAACAGGCCGGGCCCCCTGCGGGGACCGGCCCGAAACACCTCCTGGAAGGGTCCTTCCGGGATGAGGAGACACCGTGACCCTGCCCGGCGGGCCGCCGGGGGGCGGAGAAGGCGTCGATCTTCCGGTGTCTTCGAATCATGGCTGGAGAGAAATCCTAGTGGCACCGGGCCGGTTGGGCAACGGGGGGAGCGTTATTTTTCCCGGGATCAAAATCCCAGGAGATGCCATACCCACTGGGCGGCTAGGACGGCCAGAGCCACGATGAGGGCCGTAAGGGGGAGGTTTTCCAGGAGCATGCGGCGCTGGATCTCTTTTTTTCGGGCCTGGGCCTTCTCTCGCTCTCCCCGGACCAGGTCCAGGGCGGCCTCCAGGCGGGACACCCTCCGTTCCAGCTCTTCGAGCCGATTTTCCATGGGATTCCCGGGCTTCTTCTCGGCGTCCATTGCGGGTTTCCCTTTCGGGACCTAAGGTTTTGTTTCCATGGTTCTTCCAACCATAGGAGGCGCGGCCATGGGTGAAAAGACTCCCCGGGAAGTTCTGGCGGAATTCAGCATGACCCCCCTGGGCAAGGGGGAGGGCGTCTCTCCCTTCGTGGCACGGTCCCTGGACATCGTGGACCGAAGCGGCCTGGACTACCTGCTCACCCCCATGGGAACGGTCCTGGAAGGGACCTGGGAGGAGGTGATGGAGGTGATCGGGAAGTGCTTCGAAAGGATGCGGGAGGACTGCGACCGGATCACCTGCTCGGTCAAGATCGACTACCGCAGGGGCCGGGAAGGGCGGCTCGGGACCAAGGTCCGCTCCGTGGAGGAGAAGGTGGGCCGGCCCTTGAAGCGCACGGGCCGGGAAGAGGGCTGAATCCCCCGGTTCTCTTCTTTTTTCGCGGAGTTCTTCCGG
>JALUZX010000547.1 GCA_027011425.1 Planctomycetota bacterium | reverse complement strand
TTCCAGGTGGGGACGCATACGGAGAGAAGGCCCGCCATTCACCCTCCCCGCCCGGCCCTCGCCGGGCTCGAGACCTTGCCGCGCCACGCGGCCACCCCCTCGGGTCTGAAAAAGTGACGGGCCGCCGGAAGAGGTCCTTCCCCCTCTTCCCTCCCGGGCCTGGTGGAAAGTTCCGCAAGGAGGTCCCCCAGGGCGGCGGCGTCTCCCCTTTCATAGAGACGCAATCCCCCGCCTTCCCGGAGGTCCTCCAGGGTTCCTTCCCTTGGAGCCGCGGCGGGAATCCCCGCTTCCAGGGCTCCCGCCAGAAAGACCAGCCCCTCCGTTCCGCCCGGGTCCAGGCTTCCCTCCACAACAAGGTCCGCTTCACCCAGAATGCCGGCCATCTCCCCGGGAGAAGGATCTCCCGGGAAGAGAAACCTCTCGGAGAGCCCGAGTCCGCGGACTCTCTCCAGGAGCGTGTCCCAGGCCTCCAGGCCGTCCGGGTCCTCCCCGGGCCCGCCGTGGAAACGGATCTCCAGCTCAGCCCCCTTCTCCAGGGCCACCCCCAGGGCCTCGGGGAGAAGAGCGAGTTCCCTCTCAGGAACCACCGTCCCGAAGGCGGCGACCCGGAACCTTCCGGACCGGGTTCCTCTCTTCCCCTCTACCGGAATCACACCCCGGACCAGAAGCCCCGGCGGAGGTTCCCCGAGCAGGCGGGCCAGCTCCCCGCCCGCCGCCTCCGTTTCGACCGTAACCGATGAGGCGCCACCCAAGAGGGCCCTACACTTGACCCTCTCCTCCTCCCCGCCTGGTCTTTGCAGGTCCCACATGGAAAGGGAGATCCCGTAAGGGACTCCCAGCAGGAGGTGGGCGCCGAAGACCTCCCAGGCCCCCAGACCCAGGCCGGCGGCCTGGAGGAAAGGCGCGCCCAGGGCCCGGGCCGTCCTGGCGAAAGTGAAGATCCGCCCTTTCCACTCGTCACCCACAGGGAGGGACTCCACCGCCCGGGCTCCTTCCGGGTTTCTCTTCGCGAAGAAGGACCTGTCCCTCTTCTGGAGCAGGCCGTCCCTTGGGAGGACCCGTCTCTTTCCAGGGAAAGCCCCCCTTCCCCGTCCCCAGCAGAGCCACTCCACCGGCAAACCGCTCTTCTCCAGGGCGCGCCCTTCCAGGTAAAGGGAGAATTCCCTCGGGGAAGGAAACGCGCCCGAAGACGCCAGGAGGACCTTCCCGGTCCGCGTTCCTATTCTTCCGGAAGCCCGTCCCGTCTCGGCCGCCAGGTTGCGCCAGCCCCTCTGAAGGGTCTTGTAGACCCCGAGCAACCTCATCCGGTCCAGGAGAAAACTCCCCACCTGCCACTGGTGGCTCTCCCGGGCCCGCGTTCTTTCCACGTGGAGGCGGTGGAGCAACTCCTTCCGGCGGGCCCGGGCCTTCCGGGCTTCTTCCAGGAAAGCCTCCCGCTCCCGTGCCATGGACCGTTCCAGCGCACGCGCATTCTCCCGGGCTTCCTCCAGTTCACCCAGGATGGAATGAATCCTTCCTTCAAGGGCTTTCCTTTCCTCTTCGAGGGCACGGATTCTATCGGCCCCGGCGGCTACGTCCTTTTCAAGGGCCGCGATCCTCTCCCGGAGCCGAGCCGCCTCCGACTCGAGGCCCCTCTCCCGGGCCCTTACTTCCTCGAGTTCCCGGAGGAGGGCGGCATTCTCCCCTCCCAGCCTCTCTCTCTGGGCGGCCTCGTCCTCGGCCCAGCGGCGGAATTCCTCCCGGGCCCCCTCGGCCCAACGGAGCCGCCCTTCGAGACCCGCCTTCTCCAGCCTGCAGGCCTGGGCCCCCGTCTCGGCGGGAAGGAACATCTCCGCCTCCCAGAGGAGGTTTCCGAGCCTCAACCAATCCAAGCCGTTCCTGGCCGCCTCCCGGAGAAGCCCCTTTTCCGAAACGATCCGCCCGATTCTCTTCTTCAGCCAGGCCGGCGCCTCCTCCACGGGAGGAAGCAGGCCCAACCCGGCGAGGAAGAGGAACCAGCCTTCCACCTCCCCGTGCTTTCCCGCCGATTCCAGGGCCAGCCTGGCGGCCTCTTTCCCTTTGCCCTCCCCCGTCATTCTCCGGAAAAAGCCCGAGAGGAGCCGGTGGATCTCCATGACGTATCCCGGCCTGGACTCCTCCTCGAACCACATGGTGTTGGTCTCGTGGAGCCTGTAGGCCAGGAGAGGGCGGTCGATGAAAAGAAGTCTTCCTTCCCGGGCGCTTTCCAGGAAGAGACACCAGTCCACCGTGTAGAGAAGATCCTCGAAAAGGGAGGCCTTCTCCCTAATGTATTCGGTGCGGCAAAAGATATTGGAGCTTGTGAGAAGGTGGTTGTGCCGGAGCAACCCGTCCAGGGCCGTCCGGTCCAGGGGAGGATCGCCCCCCCGGATCTCCTGTTCGTACCAGACCACCAGGTCCCGGATCCGGGGACCCGTCTCCACAAGAGGCGTGTTCTTCGCCGTAAGGGCCCGGTCCCGGCTGTCGGAGAAAACGAGTTCCGTCGCCGCCACGGCGGCTCCCGGGTTTCCCTCCAGGGCCTCCACGCAGGCGGCGATTCTCTCGGGGTGAAAGAGATCGTCCGAATTGAGGAGCGCCACGTAGGGGGTCTCCACCCTCGAGAGAACGGAGAGAAGGCTCCGTCCCAGGCCCAGGTTGGTCTCGTTCACCTCCACGGAGAGCCTGGCATCCGCGAGGGAACGGGCCTTTTCCACCGTGCCGTCGGGGGAACAATCGTCCACCACCAGGACCCGGACTTCCGGATAGGTTTGCCCGAGGGCGCTCTCCAGGGTGCGGGCGATGAACCTTTCGTGCTTGTAAGAAGGGACCAGGACGGTCACCGCCGGAAGGGATCCGTCCCGGGACGGGAAGACTTTGGAACCCCTGCTCCTCTTCCCGAAGACCGGGGGCCTTTTCAAGGGAAAATGGAGGCCCAGCTTCTCCACGGCCTTCCTGAAGATCCCGCCCTTTTCCCCCTCCTCGAAGAAGGCGCGGTCCTCTTCAAGGAAGGTCCTGCGCAGGGGGGACTCCCTGTAGGCCCGCCGGAGGACGCGGAAGAGAATTTCCGAAGGAAAATCCGCGGCGGAAAGAACAACCAGCTTCCGGAGGGGAAAGGCTTGAATTCCTTCCTCCTGGAACCAGGACCTCTCCGCCTCTTTCTCCACCCAGGCCCGGTAGAACCCGGTAGGCCGAACGCTCCAGGATTCCTGGAAAAAGACGTCGGCCAGGCTTTCCCGGAAGAGGGGGTGGTCCAGGGGCGGAAGGGCCATAAGCCCCGTCTCCCTGGGCCTCCTCCCCTCATTCCAGGACCTGGCCTTCCGGGCCGTCTCCTCCAGGAGAGCGCCGATCTCCCTCAGGAGTTCCGCTTCGGGGGAATCCCAGTCCCCCCCTTGTTCCCACCAGGCCCTGGAAAGAAACCTCTCCAGGAATCCCAGCTCCTCCAGGCTCAGATCCGCCAGGAGGGGTTTCCCGCCGGGCCCCTTTTCCAGGGAATGGGAGACCTTCGGCCCCCCCCAGGCCCACCAGGCCTGGAACCAGTTTCCCGGCCCCAAGGGGACATCCTCCTTGGAAGGCTCCCCCCTTCCCCTGAGAGACGCCGCGTGGACCCAGAAGGCCAGGGAGGTCCGGGCGGTCTCCTCCACCCGGAAACGCTCCTCCACTCTCCCCCGCGCCTTCTCTCCCAGGGCGGCGGCCCTCTTCCCGTCTACCAGGATCCGCTCCAGGCCTCCGCGGAAGGCCTCGACTTTTCCCCCCGGAAGGACGAGGCCGTCGATCTCCGGTCTCACGTATTCGTAGATCCATGGGGACTCGGGGACCAGCACGGGCTTCCCCGAAGCCATGGCGCAAAGAAGGGCGTAGAGCCCCCCCTCTTCGAAGGAAGGAACCAGGAAGGCCCGGCATTCCTCCAACAGGCCCGGGAGGGCTTCCTCTCCCGGGGCCTCCTCCAGGCGGAAGCTCCCGGGCGCAGGATCAGGCCCGCCCAGGGCCTCTTCCACGGCCCTGGCGGCGGGGGAGTCCGCCCTCCCCGCCAGGACCCGGAAGGAAAGGTCTTTCCCTTCCTCGAGGAGCGGCCCGACCAGGTCCGCGAGAAAACGCCCTTTCTCCTCTTCCTCCCCTCCCAGAAGGCAGAGCACCGGCCCTTGCCCGGGGGAAGAGGATGGATTTCCGCCCCCACGGAATCTCTCGACCTTCACGCCCGGGTGGACCACCCAGTAGAGGCAGGAAGCCCTGAGCCGCTCCCGCACCCGTCCCGCCAGGCGGGCCGACCCGGCGGTGAAACCGGCCAGTCGTCCCCCTGCGGACCGCTCCAGGAACCGGGTCAATTCCCTTTCCAGGGTACCCGGGCTTCTCCCCGGCTCTTCCAGAAGGGGCCCGGAAAACCGGGCGGTGAAGGGAACCCCCTCAAGGCAGGGAAGGAAGAGTTCCATTCCCCCCCCCCAGACCACTTCGGCCAGGTCGTATTTCTCTTTTTTCAGTTTTTTCAGGAAGGCGGCGCGGCCCCGGGCGCCCCTCCGAGTCCATTCCCCAAGACCCGGAAGGCCGGCCTGGACGATTTTCTCCCCCAAAGTCTCCCAGGCGCCTCCAGTCCCCTCGGGAGAGAGCAGGTCGGCCTGGTGGCCCATCCCGGAAAGGGCCTCCGCCCGGGCCAGGGCGAAGAGGAGGAGATCGTCCAGGAGGGAGCGGGGCTTGTCCCTGGGAAGAAGGATGAGGACCTTCACGGCCGCCTTTCCTCCCCCCCGCCGGGGGCTCTCCCGGGACCCTGTCCCTTCCGGGCCGGGCGGGGCCGGGCCCTGGGAGTTCCGGAAGTCCTGGCGATCTTCACTGGTTGACGGTTACGACAAAAGTCCTGGATCTTGGAAAATTCCAAGAAATTCGTGACCTTCCCCCAGTTCGAAATTTTGTGAAGCCCCCGCCGGAACGAGGCCGGATCGGAGATCCGGGCTCGTGACGTCGGGGGGCCAGTCCCGACGCCACCACCGAGTCCCGAGCTTGACAAGACTTTTGTCGCGTCTGTCACTGGTTCACGCATCCAGGGTTCACCATCGACGTTGGAAAGCCCCCGCCTGGACATGCCGAGCCCCAAAGCAGGCCCGGGCTCCGGAAGGCCCGGAGATTCCAGGGGGAGGTCGGGCACCATTGATACCCCACCGCCCCAAGGGGATCCAAGAACGCGTCCTTTTCTCCGGGCCGGGCCGACCACTATCCTGGTCTCTTCACGGCCTTGCCTTTGGAGAAACCATGCCCCTTCGACTCATCCAGGTCCTCCTTCCCGCCGATTCGGCCGAATCCATGGAAGCCGTCCTGGACGGCCTGGAAATCCTGGATTGGTGGACCACCCCCCTGCCTGGAGAGCGGTTGGAAGTGGACATCCTGGCCGCCTCGGAGGAAGTGGAGGCGGTGATGGACAAGCTGGAGGGGCGCTTCTCGGTCCTCGAGAAGTGGAGGCTCATCCTCAAGCCCGTGGACGCCACCCTCCCCAGGCCCAAGGAGCCCCCGAAAGAGGACAAGAAAGAAGAAGGAAAAGGTGAACCCCAGGCGGCCCCCGGGGAGGAGGAGAAAAAGGCAAAGAAAACCGGGCGGGTCAACCGGGAGGAACTCTACGCCACCGTCCGCGACGGGATCGGATCGCCCCTCTCCTACTCGGTGATGATCCTGCTCTCCGCCATCGTCGCCGCCTTCGGGCTGACCCACGACGACGTGGCCGTCATCATCGGAGCCATGGTGATCGCCCCCCTCCTGGGCCCCAACATGGCCCTGGCCCTGGCCACGACCCTTGGGGACCGGGACCTGGCGAAGAAGGCCCTCCACGCGAACCTCCTCGGGATCGGCCTCGCCGCGGTTCTCTCCCTGGCGGTAGGGTTCTTCTTCCGTCCCGACCCGTCGATCCACGCGATGGCGGCCCGAACATCCCCTCAACTGGATTCCCTCCTCCTGGCCCTGGCATCCGGGACGGCCGGGGCCTTCGCCCTCACCGGGGGCGGGGCGAATACGCTCATCGGCGTCATGGTGGCCGTGGCCCTCATGCCTCCCCTCGTGACTTTTGGTATGCTTCTTGGCGCAAACCACCCCAAGCCCGCCCTCGGCGCGCTCCTCCTCTTTCTTGCCAACCTGATCAGCGTAAACCTGGCGGGGGTCGCCACCTTCCTGGCCCGCGGGGTCCATCCCAGGTCCTGGTGGGAAGCAGAAAAGGCGCGCAAGGCCTCCCGGAGGGCCGTGATCCTCTGGGTCCTCCTCCTCCTGGCCCTGGCGGCCGTCCTCTACCTGGCCGGTTCATGAAACCTTGTCTCCCCGCGGCAACCCCGTAAGATCACCAGGAAAGCAGGCCGGAGGAAACCCCCGGCCTGGTGAGGGCATTGGAAGAGAAGAAAGAGAAAAGAAGGGAAGAGAAGAGAAAGAGAAGAAAGAAAGGCGTCCCATGCCGCCCTATCCGAAGGAACCGTTCCGGATCAAGGCCGTGGAGCCCCTCAAGAGGGTCACCAGGTCCGACAGGGAGAAGGCCCTGGCCCGGGCCGGATACAACGTGTTCGCCCTTCCCGCCGAGGACGTCTACGTGGACCTCCTCACCGACAGCGGGACCTCGGCGATGAGCGACAGGCAATGGGGCGCCCTCCTCCAGGGGGACGAATCCTACGCAGGGGCCCGGAGCTTCTACCGCCTGGAAAAAACGGTGAAGGATATCTTCGGTTTCGCCCACTTCGTCCCCACCCACCAGGGAAGGGCCGCCGAGCGGATCCTGGCCCGCCTGCTCGTGAAACCCGGGGACATGATCCCCAACAACACCCACTTCGACACGACGGGAGCCAACATCCGCGCCGCCGGGGGCGAACCGGTGAACCTGGCCGTGCCCGAGGCGGCCGACCCGGGAGACCGGAGCCCCTTCAAGGGAAACATGGACCTGGAAAAGCTGGAGCGTTTTCTCCGGGAGACCCCCCGGGAAAAGGTCCCCTTCGGAATGATCACAGTCACCAACAACGCCGCCGGGGGCCAGCCCGTCTCCCTGGAAAACATCCGTGAGGTCTCCCGGATCTACAGGAAACACGATGTTCCCTTCTTCATCGACGCCTGCCGTTACGCCGAAAACGCCTGGTTCATCAAAAAAAGAGAAAAAGGATACGAGGCCAAGTCCGTCCGGGAGATCGCCCGGGAGATCTTTGCCCCTGCCGACGGCTGCACCATGAGCGCCAAGAAGGACGCCCTGGTGAACATCGGCGGCTTCCTTTGCCTGAACGACGGGGACCTCTTCGAAAGGGTCAAGCAGGAATTGATCCTCACCGAAGGTTTTCCCACCTACGGCGGCCTGGCGGGCCGGGACCTGGACGCCCTGGCTGCCGGACTCGAGGAAGGGCTGAACGAGGACTACCTGGCCTACCGGATCGGGCAGACGGCCTACCTGGGGGAAAGGCTCCTTGAACTCGGAGTCCCCATCGTGGAGCCCCCGGGAGGCCACGCCATCTACGTGGACGCCGGGGCCGTGCTTCCCCACGTCCCCCGGGACAAGTATCCCGGCCAGGCCCTGGTCATCGCCCTCTACCTGGAAGGAGGTGTGAGGG
>JALUZX010000546.1 GCA_027011425.1 Planctomycetota bacterium | reverse complement strand
GCCCCCGGCCCGGGGGCGGGACTTGGGACGGAGTCGGCGCCGGGCCGGGGGCCAGGGATTGCGTCCCGGAGGAAACAAAATATGGATCCATCCGTGGCGGTTGTCATCGGCCTCGCCATGAACGTGGTGGGGATCTTCTTTCTTGCCAATTCCATCATCTTCCGGAAGCCCAAGCAGGTTCTGGAAGAGTTCTTCGGTGTGGAGACCGGGTCCCTCCACCTGATCAAGGACTATGTCCTCAACAAGATCCAGGTGGTGATCGGCTTTCTCTTCCTCACGGGAGGGTTCCTGCTCCAGGCCGTGGGCGCCTGGCAGAAGATCCACGACCAGGCCACGGTCCTTCTCATCTGCGGGGGGATCTTCGTGACGGCCGTGCTTGTCTACATCGTGGGGGCCCACTACAGCAGGCGCTCCTTCCGGAAGTATCTTCGCTCCTTCTTCAAGTCCCACGAGTGGTCCTTCACCTCCAACATGGCCCTGACCAAGGAGATCGGCCAGATCTTCGGGATCCCCCATCAGCCTGATGAAACCGTGGAGGCCTACGTCCAGAAGGTCCGCCGGTATCTCCAGCTTCCCGAGGACCCGGGCCTTCCGAACAAGCCCGAGAAGAGGCGTGAAGCAGTGGTGGCCGCAGCACTGGGTCGAGGCCAGAACCGTTAGAAGGATTTCGGCGGCCCTCCTCCTTCTGGCCTTGTCCGCCCAAGGCCAAGGGGGCTGGATCGTTTCGAAGGGAGAGAGGGTGGCTCTCTCCAGGCAGGACATGGCCCGGTTCCAGCCTTTTTCCCGGTATTGGAACTTCTTCCCTTCCGGGGGCGCCGCCGCCCCCAGCCCCAAGGGCAAGGGCCTGGAAGGACTCCTTGCACGGAGGGTCCGGCCGGGAAAGGTCCACTACGACCCGGGCGCAGGCGCCCGCACCTATCCCTTGAAGGTGGTGACCCGTCCCGGGGGGAAGGTGCGGTTTCTTCTCAGGGAAAGGATCCTGCGGCTTTTTTCCTCCCCAGGGGGGAAGAGCTGGCTCGTCTCTTTCGAGCGGACCCTCCTTCCAATGGGAAAGGGAAAGCTCAAGGTTTGGCGGGCCCGCCTGGCGGAGGGGCTTTCCTTCGAGGGGCTGGGAGGAAGGAAGGGCCTTCTTCTCGATGGTGACGGTGACGGGTATTTCCGGTCCTTTGGGAAAGACCTGCTCCTCCTGGAGGAGAAGAAGGCCCGGCGCTTCCTTCCCTTGACGGCCGTGGCCCTTTTCCAGACCGGGGCTTACGACCTGGCCGTGGACGAGGAGGACCGGGTCTCCTGGCGCGTCCACCGGGGCCCCATGGGGCTCCTGGAAGTCCGGGCTCTTCTCTCGGGGTCCGGCCGGATCCTGTCCGCCGTGGTTGGGACGGGCAAGGCATTCCGCCTGGTGAAGGGCTCGACTCCAGTGGTCCCGGCCGTTCCCGGAAAGTGGTTTCTCTTCTGGGGCAAGGTTTCCGGGGGCCTGGCTTTCCATGTGCCCTACCCGGACCGATCCTCTCCGGGGTTGAAGAAGGGGAAGCTCTTCTCTCCTCCCAATCCTCCCCGGGAAGGGAAGATGTTCGCCCGAGTGAAGCAGGGGAAAAGGGCCGTCCTTACCTTCGGCGCTCCTTTGACGGTGGAGTTCTCCATGCGGGACATGAAGGATACGCTGGTCCTGGAAAACCCGGTGATCCGGGGGTCCCTGGGAGAGATCTACCGGCCCGACAGGGAGACCTTTGGAAAGGGGGAGATTCCTCTTCTGCTCGTGATCCCTCTCGTGGGCCGGGGAAGCAGGCAGAGGCGCAAATCCCCCCTTCCCTGGATCCCTTGGAGCCCGGGGGGAAAGCGGGGGTTCCTGCCCCAGAGGATGGTCCTTTCCGTGGCGGAAACCTGGGCCCCTCTCTATCTCAGGGTCGTTCTGCGGCGGGGTCCCCTCTCCGGGGCCGTTGGATTCCAGCGGGTGCGGTAGAACCCGCGAGTGACCCCGGGCCCTGGGGAACGGACGAATCAGGCGTGGGCCGAGACGGGGTTTTTTGGGGGGGAAGTTTGCGGCGCCTCCTGGTCTCTCTCCGGGAGGGGGCCCTGGATTTTCTCTTTCCTTCCTTT
>JALUZX010000545.1 GCA_027011425.1 Planctomycetota bacterium | reverse complement strand
CGTGGAAAGGCTCCTGGAGAATAGGGGAGGGTGAAATGGGCGTGACCCAACCGGACAAGGGAGAGGGGACGGCCGGGCGCTATGGAGAGGGGATCCGGGCCGACGCCCGGATCCGGGTGGAACTCCGGGGCGGAGGAGGCGTGGGCCTCCAGGTGACCTCCTCGGTGGATCCCTATTACGGAAGGAAGATTCGCGGGGACGTGCTGGCCGGGCTGGAGGCCATGGGGGTTTTGCACGCCCGGGTGGAGGTGGAGGACCGGGGGGCCCTTCCCTACGTCCTCCTGGCGCGGGTGGAGGCCGCCGTCCGGCGGGCCTGGCCCGAATGCCCGGGCCGGATCGACCCCCCCGGCCGGCTGGAACCGGGCCCGGAGAGCGAAAGGGACAAGCTCCGCAGGAGCAGGCTCTACCTTCCCGCCGACGAGCCCCGCTTCCTCTTGACCCCGGCGCTCTTCGGGGCCGACGGCCTCATCCTGGACCTGGAGGACTCGGTCGCCCCCGAGGCCAAGGACCAGGCCCGGATCCTGGCAAGGAACGCCCTGTTCTGTATGGATTTCGGGGGAGCGGAACGAATGGTCCGGATCAACCAGGGGGAGGAGGGGGAGAGGGACCTGGAGGAGGTGATCCCCGCCGCCCCGGACACGATCCTCCTTCCCAAGGTGGAGGATGGAGATACGGTCCGGAGGGTCCAGGACAGGATCCAAAGGATCCAGGCGCGGCTCGGGCTGAAGCGGAAGACCTGGCTCATGCCCATCGTGGAGAGCGCCGCCGGTGTGCTCTCCGCCCGGGAGATCGCCTCGGCAGCAGACAGCGTGGCCGCCCTGGCGGTGGGCCTGGAAGACCTGACGGCCGATCTCGGCGCCGAGCGCACCAGGGAGGGCGGGGAGACCTTCACGGCCCGGTCTCTCGTGGTCCTGGCCGCCCGGGCCGCCGGGGTCCAGCCCATCGACACGGTCTTCAGCGACGTGGGCGACCCGGAGGGGCTCCTGGAGAGCGTGAAGGAGGCCCGGGCCCTGGGTTTCGAGGGAAAAGGGTGCATCCACCCCTCCCAGGTGAAGATCGTCCACCAGGGCTTCGCGCCGGGACCCGCCGCCGTGGAGAAGGCCTTGAAGATCGTGAAGGCCTACGAAGAGGCCCGCCGGAAGGGCCTCGGCGTGGTGGCCCTGGGAACCAAGATGATCGATCCCCCCGTGGTGAAGAGGGCCCTTCGCACGGTGCGGCTCGCCCGGGAGCTGGGGCTCCTGGAAGGAGGGGAGTGAAATGGCGCGTTTCGTGGAAAACGCCGCGGGCCGGCTCGTGCCCCTGGAGGTGAACGGC
This sequence comes from Planctomycetota bacterium, assembly GCA_027011425.1. Lineage (GTDB taxonomy): Bacteria > Planctomycetota > UBA1135 > UBA1135 > JALUZX01 > JALUZX01. The sequence continues at coordinate 785 of JALUZX010000545.1, read as the reverse complement.
AAGGCCCAGGAGCCTTACGTGGGCGTCTGGGGAAAGGACCCCCAGGGCCGCCTCCACGGCCCGCCCGTGCCCTCCCTCGAGGAGTATCCCAAGGACGGAAATAAGCTCCTTCCCGACCTGGAGACGGCCCTCAGGGCGGCGGGGCTCAGGGACGGGATGACCGTGAGCACCCATCACCACCTGCGGGACGGGGACAAGACGGCCCTCATGCTCTTCGAGGCGGCCCGCCGGATCGGGGTGAAGGACCTGATGTGGTTTCCCAGCGCCTCCTTCCCCTGCCACGCCCCCCTCCTGGAGGACCTGGAAAGGGGCCTGATCCACCACATCGAGGGCTCCATGAACGGCCCGCTCGGGGATTACTGCTCCCGGGGAAAGATGCGGGGGATGGGGGTGCTCCGCTCCCACGGGGGGCGTTACCAGGCCGTCCAGGACGGGGAGGTCCATATCGACATCGCCGTGATCGCCGCACCGGCGGCGGACCCCTTCGGAAACGCCAACGGCCTCAGGGGCCCTTCCGCCTGCGGGGGGCTTGGATTCGCTCTCGCGGATTCTCTCTACGCGGACAAGGTGATCGTCGTGACGGACAACCTGGAGCCCTTTCCCTGCCTTCCCTGGCAGATCCAGGGGAACCACGTGGACCACGTGGTCCGGGTGGAGAGCATCGGCGACGCCTCCAGGATCGTGAGCGGCACAACACGGATCACCCGGTCCCCGGAAAGGCTCTATATCGCCGAACTCGTGGCCCGGTTCATCCGGGACGCGGGAATCATGCGGGAGGGGTTTTC
>JALUZX010000544.1 GCA_027011425.1 Planctomycetota bacterium | reverse complement strand
TGACCGAACACCTTCCCCCCGTCCCCACCCATGAAGAGATCCTGGAGGTCGTCCGGGAATGGGAGCCAGGGGTGGTGGGCCTCTCGGTCATGACCCAGCAGTACAATTGGGCCAGGGATTTCGCCCGGAAATTGAAAAAGACATTCCCCGCCCTTCCCGTGGTGATCGGCGGGGTCCACTGCACCATGGTGCCCGGCGAGGTGGAGGCCCACGCCCTTGAGGAACCCCTCTGGGACTACATCTGCGTGGGCGAGGGGGAGTGGCCTTTCGCCGAACTCTGTGACCGCATGGAAAGGGGGGAACCGACCGACCGCATCCCCAACCTGAGGGTCGTCCGGAACGGCAAGGTCCTCCGCAACCCGGTGGGACCCTTTCCGGACCTGGAGAAACTCCCGCCCAAGGACTACCGCCTCTTCGACCTCCCCAGGATCACCCGGGTCAAGAAGGGATGGCTGAGCATGCTCACCAGCCGGGGTTGTCCCTACCAGTGCACCTATTGCTTCAACCGGGAGATCGTCAACCTCTACCTGGAAGAGGGGGGAATCCGCCACAGGAAGGAATACCTCCGCCGGTATCCCATTCCCCGGGTCATCGGGGAACTCCAGGCCTTGAAGAGGGAAGTCCCGGGCATCGAGGTGGTGATCTTCGACGACGACCTCTTCACTTTGGACAAGAGGTATGTCCTGGACTTCTGCCGGGCCTACCGGGAGGAGGAGGTGGGCCTGCCCTTCGTCGTGAACGCCCACGTCCAGTCCTTCGACCTGGAGATGGCCCGGGCCTTGAAGGCGGCGGGCTGCATCATCGTCAAGTTCGGCCTCGAGTCGGGCTCCCCCAGGGTGCGCCGGGAGATCCTGGCCCGGCCCATGACCAACGAGAAGATCGCCGCCGGTTTCGCCGCGGCCCACGAGGCGGGCATCCACTCCTCGGCCTTCATCATGATCGGCCTTCCCACGGAGACCAGGGAGGAGATCATGGAGACCCTGGACCTGTGCGCCCGGATCGGAATCGGGCGTTTTCGCTGGGCCGTTTTCTATCCCTTTCCCGGGACCAAGGCCTTCACCATCGCCAAGGAGCTGGACCTCATCGACTGGGACAAGTGGGAGAACATGGGCAACTATTTCGACGCCTCCTGCCTCAAGTTCGGGCCCGAGCACGACCTTTTCCTGGAAAAGCTCACCCTCCTTTGCCACTGGTGGGTGAACGCCCGGACCGACTGGCCCAGCGCCCCCCTCTACGCCGGGAAGGTCCGGGAACTGGAGGCCATGGACAGGGACGCATTCCGGGCCCGGAAGGAGGAACTCACCGCCCTGGACAGGGAGATCTCCGAGGACCTCCTGGCCCGGGGGATACCCCATTACTCCCTCCGGTTCAGCAAGGTCATGGGGGTTCACTCGGACTACATCCTCTGGGAGCGGTCCCGGAAGGCCCGGGGCACGGCGGCCACCGGGGCGGATTATACGCTGGAGTAGAAGAAGACGAGGAAAGACATGGGACCCACCCTGGAGAGACTCGAGGCGCTTTCCCGCTCGCTCCCGGGACGCCGGCTCGGCGTCGTGGGGGACCTGATCGCCGATGTCTACATCTTCGCCCGGCCTTCCCGCCTCTCCCGGGAGGCCCCCGTCCTGGTGGTCCAATACCTCGAGGAGAAGGTGATCCCCGGTTCGGCGGCGAACACCGCCATGAACGCCGCCGCCCTGGGTGGAGAAGTGCGGGTCCTCGGCACGGTGGGGGAGGACGGCCCGGGCCGGGCCGTCCTGGAAACCTTCCGGAAGGCCGGCCTGGAAACCTCAGGGGTGCTGGCCCTCTCCGGGGCCGGCACCGTGACCAAGACCCGGATTCTCGTGGGGGACCCGGGACGCACCCCCCAGCAGGTGATCCGCCTGGATCGGGGAACGCGCAAAGGGGTCCCGCCCGACCTGGAGAAGCGGCTCCTGGAGAAGATCGAAGAGGCCGACCCGGAGGTGGATGGCTGGCTGGTTTCGGACTACGAGTTCGGCCTGGTCACCGAGGCAATCGCCGCCCGTATCCTCCGTTCCGCCCGGGAAGGGAAATACGTGGTCGTCGATTCCAGGCACCGCCTGGGGCTCTTCAAGGGAGCCGACGCCCTTTGCCCCAACCAGGAGGAGCTTGGGGAATTCCTGGGACGCCCCCTGGAAACCCGGGAGGCGATCCTCGAGGGTGGAAGGGCGGCCCTTGAAACCCTGGAGGCCAAGGTTCTCTTCCTCACCCTGGGAAACCAGGGCATGGCGGTCTTCTCCCGGGGGGGAGACCCCGTCTTCCTTCCTGTCGTGGGGCCGGACCAGGTGACCGACGTGAGTGGCGCCGGGGATACGGTTGCGGCTACCATCCTCCTGGCCCGGTGTTCCGGGGCCGACCCCGTGGAGGCGGGGTGGCTCGCCACCTGCGCGGCCTCGGTGGTGGTGCAAAAACTGGGGGCCGCCACGGCCACCCCGTCGGAACTGAGAAAGGCATTGAAGAAGGCGAAGCCCCTCCTGGGGAAATCCAGGCAAGGGAAGGAGGCGAAGAAGTGAGCGTCAAGCCCAGGCCCAAGAAATCCAAGGAAAAGATCTTCAAGAACCGGGAACTCCTGGCCCAGATCATCGCCGGTTTACGGTCCCAGGGGAAGGTGGTGGTCTTCACCAACGGATGTTTCGATCTCCTTCACGTGGGGCATACCCGGGCCCTGGAGGACGCTGCCGGCCGGGGGGACTTCCTGGTGGTGGGCCTCAACACGGACAAGTCCGTCCAGAGGCTCAAGGGCAAATCCCATCCCATCGTTCCCCAGGAAGAGAGGGCCGAGGTTGTTGCGGCCCTGGAGTTCGTGGACTACGTGACCTTCTTCGAAGAGGACACGGCCGACGCCATCCTGGAAGAACTCCATCCCGACATCCTGGCCAAGGGCCAGGACTACACGGAAAAGACCGTGCCCGAGCGAAACACCGCGAAGAAGCTGGGGATCCGGATCCTCATCGTGGGGGACAAAAAGAAACACTCCACCAAGGAGTTGATCCAAAGGATCCGCCGCCGCAAGAACCTCTGATCTTCCCGGTCAAGGATCTTGCTCCTCCCTGCCGATCCTCCAGGGGAAGACGGGGAAGAGACAGGAGCCAAAGAAAGGGAAGAAATGGGGGGGTCGACCCTGGTGGCCCGGGGGGATCTGGTGGAAGTCCCGCTTGCCGGCGTGGACGGGGAGGAGACCCTTCCTTTCCCGATCTTCATCCAGCCCAACCCCGACCGGGACCCGGTGCTCTTCTCCGAGGAGGGCGCCCGCCTGGGAGAGACCAGGTTGGAAAGGCTCCATTCCTTCGGGCTCGCCACCTTTTTCGTCCCCATGGACCGGCTGGGGGCCTACTACTCCTTCCTCGAGGAAAGCCTGGACCAGACCCTTGAGGACCCTTCGGTGCCCATCGAGGAAAAGTGCAAGATCCTCCACCAGGTGGTGACCCACGCCGCCCGGAGCTTCCTCAAGACTCCTCCCGACAAGAAGCGCCTGGAAAGGATGTTGCGCCTCTTGGACTCCACGACGCGCCTTGCCTACAGGGAGAACGGGGCCCTGAGGCACCTCAGAAGGATGGTGGAGGGCGACCCCACCCTGGCGGGGCATTCCGTGGCGGTCTCCCTCTATTCCCTGGGAATGGGGCTTCGTCTCTTTCCGGAGGACCCGACGCGGGCGGGGGAACTCACCTGGGGAGCTTTCCTCCACGACATCGGCAGGGTTCCCAGAGAACCAGGGAAAACGGACCCCCTTCCCCCGGGAACGGTCCTCGACGACGTGGAGGGCCGGGCTCCGGACTATACCCATACCTCCTACGGGGCGGACCTGCTCCAAAGACTGGACCTTCCCGAAGGAGTGGTGCGCGCCGCCGGAGAGCACCATGAAAGGGTGGACGGGACGGGGGCACCCCGGGGACTGCAAGGGGGGGAGATCCATCCTTTCGCCCAGGCCGTGGCCCTGGCCAACGTCTTCGACCATATCCGTTCCTCCCACCGGGGTTTCCTGGGGATCTTCGAGACCTTCCGGATCCTGATCCAGTCCTTCTCCGGGTGCTTCGCGCCTTCCATGGTCGAGGCCTTTCTCCATACCTTCGGACCCGACGGAGGAAGCGCGCCGTGACCTCTCCAAGCCGCAAATTCCTCTCCTTCTCCCAGATCCTTGGCCTCCTTCCCCTTCCCGCGGAGGTCCTCCTTCCCGGGACGCGACCGCCCGTGGATTTCTTCAGTTTCGATACCGAGGCCATGGGTTTCCTCCCCCTCATCGAGGCGGGGGAGGAGGTGGACCTCCGGGTCCAGAACCGCCTTCGCGCCCTTCCCACGCCCTGGGTCTTCGTGCAGACCCTCATGTGGCCCAAAGGAAGGGATTACTTCGCAGTGAACGCCCGGATCGCATCCCAGGACGAATCCCTCCCCCTGGAAAGAAGGATCCTCTTACTCGTGGAAGCGGGCCACGTGCTCCTGGAGAAGATCCTTGAACGACCCTCGGCTTTCCGGGATGCCGAAAAAGTCCTCGAACTGGCCCGGGGCCTGATCGGGCTGGTAGACCTGGGAGAGGGGACCTTCCTGGAGGTCACCCCCAACGTGAGGGGAGAATATTCGCTGAGCCGCCACTGTCTCCACGTAGCCCTCATCACGGCGGGGCTTACGGCCCACCTCCAGGAAGAGGCACCCTGGGAGAGGGTCTGTACCGTGACGGCCGCCCTTCTCCACGACCTGGGGAAGACCCGGCTCCCCCCCGATCTCCTGGACAAGCCGGGGCCCCTGGCGGACCAGGAGTGGGAACTGGTCCGGCTCCACCCTGTCTGGTCGGGCAAGATGCTGGAAGGATGGAAAGGCTTGGATCCAATGGTGGCCCGAATCGCCGCCGAGCACCACGAAAAGGTGGACGGAACGGGTTACCCCCAGGGGCTCTCGGGGGAGGAGATCCATCCGGGCTCCCTGATCGTCTCCGTGGCGGACGCCTATGACGCCTTGACGTCGGAAAGGCCCTACGGGTCGGTGTTCCGGAGCTTCGACGCCCTCAGGAACATGCTCTTCGAGAAGAGCTTCGATATCCCTACATTGAAGCGCCTGGCCATTCTCCTGGCGGGAAAGTAAGGGATCCGTAGAATCCCACCCCTCAGAGAACTATGCCTTTTCCCGCGGCCAGAGGCAGTTGCAGATATGGGCCCCCTCCTTTTCCAGACCCAAGGCCCGCCCCTTCCCGGGTGGATCTCCCTCGATGAAGGGAGGGTCTTCATCTCGCCCCGTTTCCTGGAGGAAGCGAGGCGGCGGGGCTGGGATTCCCTGGAGGGGGTTTGCGGCCCCCCCGCCGGGGAAAGGGTCCGGTCCACGCCCTTCCGGGTCACCACCCGGGAAGGGGGGGTCTTCCGGAAAGTCCACCACAAGGGATGGAAGGGGGCCGGCTTCCGGGACAGGCTCAGGCTTCGGGCGTCTCCCTTTCTTTCCCCCCCCCGGACCGAGATCTACTGGAGCGACCGGCTTGGGAGCCTGGGGATCCTCACCCCCGTACCCTTGCTCCTGGCCGAGGAGGGCCCGAGGGAGGGACGTTCCGCCCTGGTGACCCGGGCGGTGGAGGATGCACTTCCCCTGGACCGGATCCAGGAGCCTCCCCCGCCGGGGCTGATCGACGGGGCGGCCCGCCTGGTGGCGGAACTCCACAGGGAAGGGCTGGTCCACCGGGACCTCTACCTGAACCACCTCCTCCGGGACGCCCAGGGAGAAATCTGGCTGGCCGACCTGCAGAGGATGATGGAGCCCCGGACCTTCTTCGAGAGGTGGCGGGTGAAAGACCTGGCCGCCCTCCTCCACTCCGCCCCCACCCAGGCCGGGGGAACACCGGCCCTGCGTTTCTTCCTTTCCTACGCCCGCCGCCTGGGCCTGGAACGAAAGGCCCTCCGGCCCTTGCTCCGGAAAATCACGAAGAAGGAGAAGAAGATGCGCTCCCACAAGCCCCGTTGGGATTGAACCGGGTGAACTCCGGGCCGGGAGCCGAGCCCGCCGTTCCCGGCTAATCGTTGAACTCTCCCCTTTCATTCTCCCCGGCCGCCTGGAGCAGGAGTCTCTCCATGGCCTCCATCCAGGGATGGAGCCCTCGGTCTTTTACGGCCTCCCGGATGGACTCCCGGTCGGGCGCCCCGGCCAGGAGGCGCTCCATCCACTCTCCCAGGGCTTCCCGAAGGGCCGTCGCGTCATCCGGGTCCTCCAGGACCCTCCCGGAAGGACCGCCTCCTCCTTCCATGACCTCCGCCGCGCCCGCCCGGGAGGTGGTCACCACCGGGGTCCCGCAGGCCAGGGCCTCCAGGATCACCAGGCCGCAGGGATCCCGCCTGGTGGGGAGGACGCACAGGTCCGCCCCGGCGGCCAGGGCCAGGTCCTCCAGGTGGGGAAGGACCAGGACGCGGCCGGGACCCAGTCCGAAGGCCCGGGCCTCCCTTCTCCACCTCCCAGGTTTCCGGGGTCCCGCAACCACCAGGGTCCAGGGCAGATCTCTCAGCCTCTCGAGGGCCCGGAAAAGAACGGGAAGGCCCTTTCTCAAGGGGTCCCTTCCGGGAAAGGTAAGAAGAAGGCGTCCCCTGGGAAGACCCAGGGTCTCCCGCAGGGCCGCGCCCTCCCTCGCCCTCGCCTCGATCCGGAAGCGCTCCAGGTCGACCCCGTTGGGCACGAGGGCCAGCCGTTCCCGGCAGGCCGGGTAGAAACGGAGGGCTTCCTCCAGGACGAGACGGGACACGCATGCCACCTTGCGCGCCCCGCCCCGCCCCAGGAGGGACTCCTCGAAGTCCAGGAAGACCCGGCGCCGCCCCCGTACCGGTCCCTCTCCGAACTCTCCCCGGAGAATTCCATTCTGGGTCCAGAGGACGTCCACCCTGGGCAAGTGGCGGACTCCCACGGTCACCCGGCAACCCTCCTCCCGGGCGGCATCCACAAGGGCCGGGCCCAGGGCCCTCTCGAAACGGGCCCTGGTGAGAGCCCGAACCCTCACGGGGTGGAAGATGCCCGGCGCCTCTGGGCCCTTCTCAGGACCAACGGCACCGAAGGCGTGGACCTCCCATCCCTTCCTTTCCAGATGGGCGGCCAACAGGGCCAGCGCTTTCTCGGCCCCTCCCCGGTCCGGCCGCCACCGGTCGATCAAGAAACCGGCCTTGAAAGGGAAAGGCGTCAAAAAGGGCTACTCGGGTTTTTCCGGGTCTACGGACTCAGGGGGAGTCTCCGTTCCGGGAGAAGGGGGCTCGGCGGCCTGCACGGATTCACCGCTCTTCCCTTCCTCTTCCCGGGGGCCTTCCTGGAGGGAAGGATGCCGGGGCTCCTCCTTCCTCTCCTCCGCCGCCGCCGGGGTTTCCGCCGGGGAGGAGGCCTGGGCCTCCGGGGCGGTCCCTTCCCGGGGTTCACCGGGACCTTCGGGGGCTCCCTCCTGGGCCCCGCTGGCAGGGCTCCCGCCCTTGGCTTCGCCTTCTCCGCCTCCCTGGGCCTTCTCCTCCGCCGGCCTTTGGGGTTCCTCTTTCTTGAGAAGGGCCTTGAGCCCCGAAAGGGAGGTGAGTTCGCCGAATTCGTTCACCGGCGGGGCATCCTTTGCGGGCACGCCCTTGGGGCGGAAGACCCGTTCCTCCCCTTC
>JALUZX010000543.1 GCA_027011425.1 Planctomycetota bacterium | reverse complement strand
CCTTAGGCCTGGCCCCGGGTTATCTCCTCCACCTGGGCAGGCCCCTGCCCCACAAGAACCTGGACCTTCTGCTTTCGGCCTACCGGATCCTCCTCTCCCACCGCCCGGAGACCCCGCCCCTGGTCCTGGCCGGCGTCTCTCCCCGGGGAGAGGGGAAACTTTTGAAAGACAAGATTTCCATGATGGGCCTGAAAAAAAAAGCCCTCTGGATCGGAGCCGTCCAGGGAGATACGCTCCTCCGGCTTCTACGGGGAGCCGGCCTGGCGATCTTTCCCTCCCTCTACGAGGGCCAGGGCCTGGCGCCCCTGGAGGCCCTGGCCGCCGGAACCCCCGTGATCGCCTCGGACATCCCGGCCCACCGGGAGTTCCTGGGAGAGGCGGTCCCCCTCTTCGACCCCCGGGACCCGGAGGCCCTGGCGGAACTGGCCCGGGAAAGGCTCGGGGACAGGAGCGGCGCGGCCCTGGGAAGGGAGCGGGCCCGGTCCATGGACACCCGTGCCATGGCGGGTCCCCTGCTGGATGCCTGGAGGGAGGCCGCGGGCGGAGGATAGGCGCCTTGGCGGAAACGTCCCCCTACCGGACCTCGAGAAAGAGCGCCGGCGCCGAGGCGGCCAGGAATTCCGCCTTGGGGGAATTGGGATTGGAGTTGGACAGGTAGTTGTAGAGGGTCACGAAGGGCGGGGCCGATCCCACGCGGATCCGGGCCAGGCCGGAGGCGCCGACGCCTCCAGGGGCCGAACCGCCCGGGACGATCCACTGGGCCGTAAGCACAGCCCCCGAAAAGACGGGGTTGGAAGGCAGGAGCCCCATGTCCACCTGGGCCTTCCCCGAGGACAAGACGGCGGCCAGCCCCAGGGCGACATCCGTGTAGAGGCGGCACCCCTTGGTTCCAAGGACCGGGTCCATGTTCCAGGGAAGGGTGAGGCCTCCCCACTTGGAGCGTCCCGTTCCCAAAAGCAAAAGAGCGCTCCCCGTGGAGGCGCTCCCGTCCAGGAGCCGGGTCTTCCACTCCACGGACGCCCCGGGCCAGGGAATCACGGAGGAGACGATCCGGTTCCTTCCCGGCGGGCAAGGGGCCCCTTCGTAGGAAACCCGCCCGAATCCATAGGGGGCCGCCGAGGCGGCGTCCACCCTCCAGGCCGACTTGGTGGAGGTGTAGTCCGCCACTTCCAGGCAGAGCCCTCCCCCCTTCCAGGAGAAGGACTTGGAGAAACGGATCCAGAACCGGGTCCCCGAGGGGGGCGCGAAAGGTTTGAAGGCATAGGGCAGGGAGAGGTTGGTCCTGGGAAGGACCGTGACGGCGTCCTTCCCCCGGTTGGCCGCGTAGTTCCCCGAGGGGACCCCCGGGGAGGCCGCCGCCGTGGAGAGGAGGACTTCCAGGGAAAGGGTCTTGGCGGCGAAGGTCCCCCCGCCGTCGGGCCGAAAGGCCAGGGCCGTCACCAGGGCCTTGGAACCCAGCCCCACGAGCAGGGCCTTGTCCAGGATCACCTGGGTCCGGGAGGGCCCGAAACTAAAAGGCGTCTCCAGGAAGGTCCGGCCTTCGGAGGCCGAAAGGCTCCCGGGAAGGGCCACCACCCGGCTCTGGGCGGAGGAGGACCGCCCAGGGAAGAAAAGGCCCGCAAGAAGGAGAGGCCACCCGAGGGAGAAGGCTATGCGCATGGATCCAGAAACTCCGGGTTTGCTGTTCGGGGTCGCTTGGGGCAGGCAGGCCTCTCCATGGTAACACCGGGAAAGACAAAGTGGGGGGCCCCCTGGGTCTCGTCCGCCTAAAGGTGGTGTCCCAATTGGGGCAATGTCAGGAAGCGACCCGGTAGGCCAGGTAGAAAAGGACGGCCGCCAGGGCCAGCCCGGCCAGGAAGGCCAGGAACTTTGCGAAACCCGACCACTGGGAAAGGTCCTCCTGGAGGAGCCCGCCCCCCACTTTGTCCCTCCGCCTTGGGCCCAGGAGGTCCTCCCTCCCTTCTCCCAGGCGGGGAGCCGCCGGCCTTGCCGGGAGAGGCCCCGGCCGGGAGGCCGGCCCCTTTCGTCCCGAGGGAGGGACAGGAGGTGGAGAGGGGGCAACCTTTCTGGAAAGAGGGAGGCCCTCCCCGGGAGACTCTTCGAGGGAGATC
>JALUZX010000542.1 GCA_027011425.1 Planctomycetota bacterium | reverse complement strand
CAGCGCCGGTTTGCCGAAATCCCGGCCAAGGTCTTGGCGTCCGCCTTCCGCGGCTCTCCCTTTCGGGCCAGCTTGTCCTCGGCCTTCTTCTTCCGTTCCAGGACCTTCACCACCTGGGTGAGCCAGCCTTTCTTGTAGCCGTAGAGGCCGGGCCTCTTCTCGAAGGGAAGGCGCCATTTGCGCTGGGACAGGGTGCCCTTGACGAGCTTCAGGCTGAAGGTGAACGCCACGGCACTCCGCCCGTTGCGCAGGTGCATGGGGCTGTGGAACTGAAGAATCTCCTTGTCCTTGTAGATCCGCATCTCGGCGCGGAAGCGGGGGGATGTGCCGGCGATGTTGCCCGCCTTGACGGGCGAACCGGTCCATTCACCGGTTTCGGCGTCCCGGAAGATGAAGAGCCTCTCATGGATGGGGATCTTGAGCTTTCCCAGCTTGACGAAGTTGGGGTCGGGCTTCTCACCCAGTTTGCCCTTCTTCTCCTTGGCGTTCTTCTGCCACTCCAGGAGCTGGGCCTCCACCTTGGGCGAGGGGCCCATGTCGCGGAAGTAGACCATGAAAAACCCGGGCTTCAGCTTGGGTTGGGCTAGATTCTCCGTGGTGTAGAGGAGTCCCAGGGGAACCGGGTCGTCCCTGGACTTCTTCTTGATCTCCCGGTCGGATGCGTAGTTGGGATTCAGTGCGATGGGGGCGAATCCTACGGAGTGATACCCGGCGATGGCCTTCTTGGCTGCCAGGTCGTAGGCCTCCATGCCCAGGTAGTTCGTCGTCTCCTCGGAACCCAGGTCCAGCGTGGCTCCCTGGAGAAGGGCTTGTTTGAGTTTGAGCTGGCAGGCCACCCGAAACACGTCCAGGCCGGGCCAAAGGGATTTGCAGACCCTGAAGCCCACGCTCTGCATGGCGTTGTTCATCAGGGCCGGGCCTCTGGTGTCGACCATGCAGACCAGTTCCGGGAACTTGGGCGTCTGGTAGGACCCGCCCTTGGCGATGACTTTGGCGGCATCCCAGCCGGGGATCAGGTTGAAGGTCAGGTTCTTCCTGCGGAGTTTCTGGTAGACCCGCGCGAAGCCGGGGAGAGGCTTGTACTTGGAGGAGACCCATTCGAAGACGTTGCCCGCCATGTGGTTGATTCCAAAGGGGGATTCTCCGCCGAGGGATGTGTAGACAGGGACGGGGGTGCTCCTGGCGAAGCGGGCCTTTTTGGGGTCCCACTTGTTTCCCCAGGGGTAGGCGTACTCCTTGTCCCCCCGGGCCGCCCGGGTCCACTCCGCCTCGGTGGGAAGCCTCATTCCGGCCCAACGGCAATACGCCAGGGCGTCCAGGTAGGAGACGAACTCCACGGGGTAGTCCAGCATGGGCTTGTGGGTGCGCCGATCCTTGGGGATTTCCCACTTGAGCTTTTTCGCCTCCCACCATGTGGCCCAGTAATCGGTGGGATCGAAGGTCATGGTGGGGTTTTTCTGGTGGAAGATCTTTTCGTGTTTGTACCGGTCCTTCTTGACCCACCAGTTGAAAGGGAATCGGTGGCCCGTGGCCTTTACGAATTCCATGTATTCCTGGTTGGTGATCTCGTATTTCCCCATGAGGAAGGGAGGCAACTGGAGGGCATCGTCGCCCAGGAAGCCGAGGATCTGTTGTCTCAGCCCGGCGAGGCGGGGGTTCTTGAGAAAGGGAACGGCCCGTTGGGCGCTCATCCCTACGTGGACCTTGCCGGCAGGGATGAGCTGGAGACCTTTGGGGAGGCCCTCCAGTATGTTTGCGCCTTTCTTTTTACGGCGGCGGCTCTGCTTTTTAGCCGCGGCCTTCTTCTGCTTCTTCTGGGACTGTGCCGGAAGCCCCGCCGCCGGACACGGCGGCGAGAGGGGGATGGAGAAGAGGAGAGTGGCCGCGATGAAAGCAGCCGCTGGGGGCCGAATCATGCCTTTCATGCCGACCTCATTTTTCCTGAGGGGTTTGGAGATCATTTTCGCGCTAGGTTTCCGTCACTCCCAAAGGGGGCGCTCGATCGATAAAAAGGGAGTTCTCAGGCCCAACTCGCCTGGAAAAGATAGAAGTTACAACTCCAAGGAGTCCAGGAAAAGGCCCTGGCCCCAGGAAACGATGGGGATCAGGCTACGGGTC
>JALUZX010000541.1 GCA_027011425.1 Planctomycetota bacterium | reverse complement strand
CTTCCAGCTCGACCGTGGCCAGCCCCGTGAGGGGATTACGCTCCAGCGAAGCCTTGGTGACGCCCTTCTGCACCTTGGCCAGGCTGGGGTCGATCTTGATTTCCACCACCGTGGTGTCTCCCTCCAAGCGCATCCCCGTCACTGTTCCCACGGGAACGCCGTGGTAGTTGACCCGGGAGCCCATGGACAACCCCTTGACGGTCTCCTTGAAACGGACCGTATAGGTCCTGGTGGGCTTGAGGACCGCCCTTCCGATGAAGAAACCGAAGAACGCCACGAAGAGGAAGATGCTCACCAGGAGGAAGATCCCCACTTTGAACCTGTCGGCCTGAAGGGTCATAGTTCACCTTACGAGGTATTTCGTGAAATCCACTCCCTGCTCACCGGCCTCCTCGATGGATCGCCGGATGAAGGCCTGGACCTCCGGGTTTCGGCTTGCTTGAATCTCGTCCCTGGTTCCAAGGGCCAGGACCCTTCCTTCCTTGAGCATTGCGATCCTGTCGGCGACGGTGAAGGCCGAAGCCAGGTCGTGGGTGACCATCACCATAGTGATGCGGAAGACCTGGTTGAGCTTGAGGACGAGGTTGTCCAACTCCGCCGCCATGATCGGGTCCAGCCCCGACGTGGGCTCGTCGAAAAAGAGGATCTCCGGGTCCAGGGCCATGGCCCGGGCCACGGCCGCCCTCTTCCTCATTCCTCCCGAGAGGTCCCCCGGCAGGAGGTGGGCGGCGTGGAGAAGCCCCACCATGTCGAGCTTGATCCTGGCCTGGGTGGTGACCAGGGCGTCGGGAAGGCTCGTGGACTCCTCGATGGGAAGCTTCACGTTGTCCAGGACGGACATGGAGTTGATGAGGGCCCCGCCCTGGAAGGACATCCCCATCCGGCGCCTGAGCAGGTTGAGTTCGTCCTCGGGAAGAAGATAGATGTCTCTCCCGTCCAGGTAGACCGTTCCCAGGTCGGGAGGGAGAAGACCGCAAATGTGCTTGAGAAGGGTGGTCTTCCCGCAGCCCGAGGGTCCCATGACCACGAAGACCTCCCCCCGCTTGATCCCTAAGTCGATTTCCCTGAGCACCCTCTTGCCCTCGAAGTGCATGCTCAAAGCCACCACGCGGACGTGGTCCGCTTCCGGGACCCTCTCGCTGGGGACCTGGAAACGCTTCTTTCTCCTGCGGAAGAGGCCCATGGCTCAAAGCATCCTGAAGACGGTGACGAAGAAGGCGTCGAAGACGATGACCAGGAAGATGGAGAGGACCACGGAGAAAGTCGTCGCCCGGGCCACCCCGACGGACCCCCCCTGCACACCGAGGCCCAGCGCGCACCCCACCTGCCCGACCAGCGTCCCGAAGACCGCGCACTTGAATACCCCTTCGAGGATATCATACTGCGTGATGGCCGCCTGGGTGTGGTCCAGGTAGACGCCCCAAGGCAATCCCAGGACCACCATGGCGAAGAGAAGGCCCCCCAGGATGGCGCAGAGGTTGAAGATCACCCCGAGACAGGGAACCGAGACGGCCAGGGCCACGATCTTGGGAAGCACCAGGAAACGAACCGGATGGATCCCCATCTGCTTGAGAGCGTCCACTTCCTCGGAGACCACCATGGTCCCGATCTCGGCTGCGATGGCCGATCCCGACCGGGCCGCCACGAGGATGGCCGTCATGAGGGGCCCGATCTCCCTGGTGATGGAGATCCCCACCATGTCCGCCACGTAGACCTCGGCTCCGAACGCTCGGAGAGACCCGGCGGTCTGCATGACCAGGATGAGCCCCATGAGGAAACCGATCAGGAAGACCAGGGGCACCGCCCCGGCCCCCACGGCCGAGATTTCCTCCACCACCCGGTCCCAGCGGATCCCCTCCTTTTTGAAGGGCCGGACCACCACCCCCCAGAAAGTCTCCACGGTCACGTAGAACCAGAGCCTCAGGGCCTGAAGGCCCGGCAGGGCCATGTTCCCCAAAAACTGCACGAACCCCAGCCTCCCCGGTCTTTGAGAGACCCCCGAGGAGAGCCTCTCCAGGGAAACCAGGGAGAAGTAATCCAGGATCTCCGGGGAAACCCGGGCGAAACGCACCTGCTTGCACGCATCCTCCCCCAGGAAGACCGCCTGGACCAGGACGGACAGCCCCGCCG
>JALUZX010000540.1 GCA_027011425.1 Planctomycetota bacterium | reverse complement strand
TCGGGGGGGCCCACCGACGTGGGGGCGAGCCCCATCCAGCGAAGGAGCGAACTCCGGGAGCTGGAAGAACGGATCGGCTCCCTCAGGTCGGAGTTGGGGGAGAACGCCCGCCTCCTGGAGGAGACCCGGAAGCAGGCATCCCGGGCCGAGGAGAAGGCCGGGGAGTCTTCCAGGCTCCTGGAGGAGGCCCGCAAGGAACTTCGCCGGATCGGGGGGGAGTTGCTCCGCCTCGAGGAGAGGACGGCCGTGGCCTCCCGGGAGAGGGAGGTCCTCCGCTCGGAAGAGGAGCAGTCCCGGCAGGCCCTGGAGGAGGTCCGCGCCGAACTCGAAGCGGCCCGGGCCGCCCTGGAGGAAACCCGGCGCAAGGGAAAGGAGGCGGACCGGGTCCTGGCAGAAGCCCGCCGCAAGGTGGAGGAGATCACCCGGTTCAAGGAGGAGGCCTTCCAGAAGGAGAGCCAGGCCAAGGTGGAGGTCGCCCGGGCCAGGAGCGAACTCGAGGGCCTCCAGGCGCGCCTCCAGGTCCTGGGGCGGAGCGTCCAGGAAAACGGTTTGCGCGTGGAGGAATTGCGCTCCGAGGCGGAGCGGGCCCGGGAGGAGATGGAAAAGACCTCCCGGGAGATCGCGGCCCTGGAGGAAGAGGGGCGGAGCCTCCTGGAGAGGAGGGCGGGCCTGGAGGAGAGGCTGGCCGCCCTCCAGGAGAAGAGGGCCGCCCTCAAGAAGGAGGCCCAGTCCCTGGAGGCACGGATCGGCGCCGCCCGGGAGGAGCGGGAGAGCCTCAAATCCGCCCTGGAGCGTCTCTCCTTCGAGGCCAGGGAAGCCCGGGCCAAGGTGGAACTGGTGCGGCGCCGGCTCCTGGAGGAGCACGACGTGGACCTGGATTGGTTCCTGGAAGAGCCGGTCTACGGCCCGCCCCTTCCGCCGGGGACGGATGCGGAGGGCCGGCCCATCTACGGCCCGCTTCTCCCGGAGGACTGGCGGTATCCCGAAGAGGATGTGGAGCGTCTCTGGGAGAGGGAGGATTTCGACCCGGCCCAGGCCCGCAGGGAGGTCTCCCGGGTGAAAGCCTCCATGGACAGGATCGGGGCGGTGAACCTGCGGGCCGTGGAGGAGCTGGCCCAGGAGCAGGAGGCCGTGGAAAGGCTGGCCGCCGAGGCGGAGGACCTCAGGAAGGGAAGGAAGGCCCTCCAGGAGATGATCGAGCGGATCAACGCCGAGTCCACCCGGCTCTTTTTGGAGACTTTCCAGGAGGCCCGCAAGAACTTCCAGGAGATGTTCCGCCGGCTCTTCCAGGGGGGAAAGGCCGATATCCGCCTCCAGGAGGGGGCCGATCCCCTGGAGGCGGGAATCGAGATCATCGCCAGGCCTCCCGGGAAGCAGCCCCAGAACATCAACCTTCTCTCCGGCGGGGAGAGGTCCCTCGTGGCACTTGCTATCCTCTTTGCCGTATTCAAGGTGAAGCCCTCGCCCTTCGCGGTCCTGGACGAGGTGGACGCGGCCCTGGACGACTCGAACGTGGGGCGTTTCCTCCAGATCCTCCGGGATTTCGTGGAGAACACCCAGTTTCTCCTGGTCACCCACAACAAGAGATCCATGGCGGCCGCCGAGGTCCTCTACGGGATCACCATGCAGAAGAAGGGCGTCTCTTCCTGCGTGTCCGTCCGGATCGAGGACGTCCGCTCGGGCGGGGAGGTGGAGATCGGCGCGCCCGCGGCCCGCCCGGCGGGACGGGGCGGGGAAGAAAAGGCCGCCCAAGCGGGAGCGTGAAGGGCTGCACCCGCCGAATGGCCCGGACCCGGCCTTCCGGTTCCGGGAGTTTCGGGAATCTTCCGGGTTAACTTCCCCGGGAAAAGAACCCGATGAAATACGGGTCCATCCACTTTCCTGAGGAAGGCGAAGCAGGCAAATGTCGGGAGTTCTTCTCTCTCCGGAGGGGACACGTTCCTCCCCGGAGTATCATTACCTTCCCGCAGATTGGATTCCCCCCCTGCCCAGGCGGGAGGGGGACCAGGGGTGGATCCGCTTCACCCGGGACCTGGAGACCCTGCCGGACTTCTATTTCCACCTGGGAGGGGCGGGGGACGCCCTGCTCTTGCTCTCCACCTTCTACGACGAGCGGCCCGATTCCTACAT
>JALUZX010000539.1 GCA_027011425.1 Planctomycetota bacterium | reverse complement strand
GGCCAGGGCCATGGCGGCCAGAAAGGAGAGGTTCCAGGCGGTGATCCAGCAGAGGATCCATACCAGGGCGGGGGATACTGATCCTCCCAGGGCCCGCACTCCTCCCGGGGGAAACCAGAGAAAGAGGCCCGGCCCGGCCCGGCGGGCCAGGGAAAGCCGGCCAGGTTTGCGGGGAGGCGAAAAAGGCACGCGGAAGGTGCGGGCTTCGATGCCCACCTTGCCGAGGACCCGCCAGGGCCCTCCCTGGAGGGACCAGAGAAGGACGGCGGGCCGGAAGTCACGGGCCGCTCCCAGGACCGGCTCGGCCCGGATCTCCAAGGCCGTGGCGGGCCGGTTTCCGGCGAAGAGGAAGTCCGCCCGGGCCCCGGAGCGGGAGAGAAAGCCTTCCGGTCCGGGCCGGAAGGTCCGGGAAAGAAGGGGGATCCGCTGGTGGAACTCCCCGGCCCGGGCGCACCAGGCCGGCAGGGGGAGAAGGAGGGCGGGAAGGAGGAGGGCCGCCGTGGCCAGGGCCTGGCCCGCCGCACCGGCAATCGCCCCTGCTCTCCGGCCGGGCGGTTGGGTGAAAAACCAGGGAGACCGGAAGAGCCTTCCCGGCACCCATGGGCCGGCCAGGCCCGCCGCCAGGCCGGCCGCCACGGAAAGGGCCCCCAGGGCCCAGAGGGCCGGTCCCCTTCCGCCGATCCGGGCCCCCGGGAGGGCCGCCGCAAGCGCTCCCCCGGCGAGGAAGAGGAGAAAGGTCTTCCCTCCCACGGTTTCCCAGAAAGAGAGGCGGGCCAGGACCCACCAGGCCGCGGCGGTCCCGCCTGCACGGGCGGAGGAGCCCGGCGCCGCCCGGGGAAGGCCCGTCATGTCCGGGATTCCTCCCGGGCGTAACGGCGGAGCACCTGGTCCAGCCCTCGCAGGGCCGGTCCGCTCCGGACGACCCGGCCCAGCTCGTTGGCCAGGCGGAGGAGCCTTTCCTTGCCCTCCCGGTCCAGGCCTTCCACCTGGAACTCCCAGGTCCCCGGGTCGGCCAGGACTTCTCCCGTGGGGCCCGAGGCGGCGACTTTGCCTTCCGAGAGGACCACCACCCGGTCCGCCAGGGCCTCCACTTCCCGGAAGACGTGGGAGGCCAGGAGGATGCCTTTGTTTCCGGCCTTGAGGCGCAGGAGTTTTTCCAGCACCTTCGCCGAGCCCAGGGGGTCCAGGCCGGCCGTGGGCTCGTCCAGGACCAGGAGGTCCGGGTCGTGGACCAGGGCGGAGGCGAGGCCCAGGCGGCGGGCCATCCCCTTGGAATACCCCCGGAACTTCCGCTCCCCCGCCTCTTCCAGGCCCAGCTCGGCAAGGAGGAGGCGGGCCCTTTCCCGGGCGGCCCGCGCGGGGAAGCCGTGGAGGCGGGCCGTGAACTCCAGGATCTCCCGGCCTTTCAGGTTGCCCCAGGGCGGGTCCTCCTCGGGAAGGAAACCGGTTCGCCGCAACCCATCGCCCGTCCCGGGGGGCGCTCCCATGAGGAAGGCCTCCCCCGCCTGGGGGGGTAGGATCCCGAGAAGGCAGTGGAGGAGCGTGGTCTTGCCCGAGCCGTTGGGGCCGAGCAAGGCCACGACCTCGCCGGCCCGGACCTGGATGTCCACGCCCCGCAGGGCTTCCACCAGCCGCCTGCGCCGCCCGGAAGGGAAGGAGCGGCGGAGTCCCCGGCCTTCGAGAAGGAGATCGTTTCTCATTGCGTGTATCATATCCTTGGGTTGGGTCTTTCCACGGGGAGGATCCGCAAGCCTGCGGCGAGGCGCGAGGAGGTTCTCTCTTGGCGGAAGCGAGGATCCAGGTTTTGTCGGGCCCGGAGGGGGGGAAAGAGGTCACTTTCCAGGATTCCCTCATCCTGGGGCGCTCCCATGCCGCCGGGCTGGTTCTCCATCACCCCACGGTCTCCAGGGAGCACGCCAGGATCTTCTTCCGCAACGGGACCTGGAACGTGGTGGACCTGAAGTCCCGCAACGGAACCCGCTTGCGGGGAAAGCCCGTGACCCGCGAGGAGATCCGGCACGGAGACGAGTTGATCCTGGGGGAAGTGCGCCTCCGGTTTTTCGCCGCTCCCGGCGGGAGCGGGGAGAAAGGGCCGGCGTCCCTGGATGAGAGGGAAAGAGAAGGGGGAGGGG
>JALUZX010000538.1 GCA_027011425.1 Planctomycetota bacterium | reverse complement strand
GGGACATGTTCCGGGAACCCGGAACATGTCCCCGAAGGTGGTCACCGTCACAGGGTGTTCCAGTGCGATCGCCACGGCCCGGTCGATGTCCTCCTGGGTGGTGACGCAAACGGGACATCCCGGGCCGGAGAGCAGCCGCAGCCAGGAAGGAACCATCCCCCGGAGGCCGTGCCTGCCGATGGCCATGGTGTGGGTCCCGCAGACCTCCATCAGGGAGACCTCTCCTCCGTGAAGGGAACGGATCTTCCGGAGGAGTTTCTCCGCCAGGGCCGGGTCCCGGAGCCTCAGGTCAGCCATCCATCTCCTCCAGGAGCTTCAAGGTCTCCCTGGCTTCCTCCTCGTCCAGGACCGAGATGGCGTAGCCCGCATGGACCACCAGGTATTGCCCGGGCTTCGCTTCGGGGACCAGGTCCAGGCGGACTTCCATCTCCACACCTTCCAGGTCCACCAGGGCGGAACCGTCAGGGCGTATTTCTTTGACCAGGGCGGGAACGGCGAGACACATGATCATGAATCCTTCCATCCGGCAGCGAGCCGGGCCTGCCCGAGGGAGAGGCCGCCGTCGTTGGCCGGAACTCTTTCATTGAGGAGAACCCGGAAGCCCTCTCCCTCGAGAAGGGGTCGGGTCGACTCGGTGAGAACACGATTCTGGAAGACTCCTCCGCTCAAGGCCAGGGTTTCCACCCCCGCCTTCTCCCTGGCGGCCCGTGCGACCTCCAGGATCATCCCCGCCACGCCCGCGTGGAAACGGCCGGAAACCAGGACGGGGTCCGCCCTGTCCCGGAGAACCTCCTCCAGGAGGGGAGCCGGGGAAATCCTCAGGGGGGAGCCGGGGAGGATCTCGAAGGGATAGGGATCGCCGGGCCGGCGGAAGGCCCCTTCCAGGCGCATGGCCGCCTCGGCCTCGTAACTCGCTGTTTCGCAAACCCCGCAAAGGGCCGCGACGGCGTCGAAGAGGCGGCCCATGCTGGAGGTGAGGGGGGAGTTCAAGCCCCGGCGGAGCATCCCTTCCAGGACCTTTCTCTCACCCGAATCCAGGGTCGAGGCGAATTCCCCGCCCCTCTCCAGGAGGCCGTATTTCCAGAGAAGGGAATAGGCGATCCTGCCGATCCGGCGTGCCGCCGCGTCCCCGCCGGGAAGGGGGAAAGGGTCCAGGCAGGCGAACCGTTCCGCATCCCGCCCCTTCCGGAAGAGGAAGAACTCCCCGCCCCAGATGGTCCCGTCCCGGCCGAGCCCCGTGCCGTCGAAGGCCACGCCCAGCACGTCGCCCTCGAACCCGGTCTCGGCGAGCACCGAGGCCACGTGGGCCTCGTGGTGCTGGATCTTCGCGAGAGGCAGGCCCCTCTCCCGTGCCGTCTCCTCGGCGAACCTGGTGGAGAGGTAGTCCGGGTGGAGGTCGCAGCACACGAGTTCCGGCTCCAGGCCCAGAAGGCGCAGGAACTTCTCGAAGGTCTCCTTGTAGAACCGGAAGGCCCCCTCCTCCTGGAGGTCCCCGATGTGCTGGGAGAGGAAGGCCTTCCCCCCTCGGGTGAGGCAGAAGGCGCTCTTCAGCTCGGCGCCGGCGGCGAAGATCCGCCCTTGGAAATCCACGGCGATCTCCCCCGGCACGAAGCCCCGGGCCCGCCTCAGCACCTGGAACCGCCCGCCCGGAAGCCCCCGGGCGATGGAATCGTCCGCCCTGTTATGGATGGGCCTGTCGTGCAGGAGGAAACCGCCGGCGATCCCCTCGAGCCGCTCCAGGGCCTCCTCGTCGGTCCGGCAGATCGGCTCGTCCCGGCGGTTTCCGCTGGTCATGACCAGGGCGGGGAAGGATTCCCCCGACTCGAAGAG
This sequence comes from Planctomycetota bacterium, assembly GCA_027011425.1. Lineage (GTDB taxonomy): Bacteria > Planctomycetota > UBA1135 > UBA1135 > JALUZX01 > JALUZX01. The sequence continues at coordinate 302 of JALUZX010000538.1, read as the reverse complement.
GAGAATATGGAGGGGAGTATAGGCGAGCATCACCCCGTATTCCCCCACACCGGGCGCCACAAGGGAAGAGAGAAGACGGTTCTCCCTCTTCTTCACCAGCAGGATGGGCCGCTCCGGGCCCTGGAGGAGAGAGACCTCGTTGGGAAGGAGCCGGGCGAACCGCTCCACGTCCTCCACGGCGCGGGCCATGAGGGCGAAGGGCTTGAAGGGCCTCTCCTTCCGCTCCCGGAGGAGGGCCAGGGCCCCGGAATCCCGGGCGTCGCAGGCCAGGTGGAACCCTCCCAGCCCCTTGAGGGCCAGGA
>JALUZX010000537.1 GCA_027011425.1 Planctomycetota bacterium | reverse complement strand
CGTGGCGTCGGAAAGGCCGACGCGCTTTTCCAGGGCCAAAAGACCGCTTCCCGGAACCCGCAGGTTTTCCTCTGACCGGACCCGGCCGGAAGGATCGAACCAGCGGGCCGTAAGCGTCCGGCCCGCCGCGGCGGCGCATGCCGGGTCCCGAACCAGAACGGCGGCGCGGATCGTCCCGCCGGGCCTCACGATCCCCCGATCCATGAAAACGTAGGCCTCCACCCCCGAGGCCAGGTAGGGCCGCCCCCCCTTTTCGTCCCCCAGGACCTCCACGCGGAAGCGCTTCAGGTCAAGGAAGGACCGGTCCCGCCCGATGGAGGCCTCCACCACCAGGGGGCCCCCTCCAGGGGGAGAGGGGGGGAACCGGAGAAGGGCCCTCCCCTTGGGGCCCGTGCTCCCCTCGGCCAGGAGCTGGTTGGAAGCGGAGTAGATCCGCACCCGGACGCCTTTCAACCCGAGTCCCGAGGCCAGGCTGGTCACCCGAACGAGCGCCGCGCCGGGCCCGCAGCGGGCCGTGATCCCGAGATCCGTAATCTGAAGGATCTTCTTCCTCCAGAAGCCGGCCGGCCGGCCCCTCCCGTCCAGGGGACGGACACGGACCTGGTGGATCCCCACTTTCTCCCCGTCCAGGAGATCCGCCAGTGGAATCCGGTGGAGTGTTTCCTCGTTCCGCGGGCCGCCCAGGGGGAAGACCTTTCTCTTCCAGGGCCCGAAGGTCCGGTCCGGAAAATCCCACCGGCCCCGGCCGGCGAAGAAGACGGCGTTGTTCGGATACAGGGTCCTGGCCTCCACCAGACAGGATCCAAGGTTGGCGGATTTCAGGACCAACTCGGCCCGGGCCTTGCTGGAGAGGATCTCCCCCCGCGAGGCGAACTCCAGGGAGGGCTCCAGGTCGGGCACAAGTAGGGCCTGGGAAATTTCCGCCCGCAAGCGCCTCACCCCTTTCCCGGGGAACCCCTTTTTCAAGGTCACCCGGTAGACCTTGCCGGGCAGGAATTTTCCCGCCAGGGTCAATCCCCTCCAGTTCCGGTAGACCTGGTAGGAAAGGCGGGGCTCCACGCGGATCCACCCTTTTTCCGGGAGAGGAGTGTCCCGGTTGAACCGGAGGGAGATCTTTCCCTTTTCCGCTCTCATCCCCAGGAGGAGGAGGTCTTCCCTGAAATTCAGGTGAAGAACGATTTCCTTCCTCGAGGGGACTTCCCCGCCCCTGGGGAGGAGCCCGGGAAGGATCCGGACCCGGGCCTTGGACAGGGGGTTTCCTTTCCGCCCGTCTTCCCTGGAAAACTTCACAAGAAAGACCTTCCCCTTGGAATTCCTCCAGGAACGCGCGCGGACCGCCAGGCTCCCCCCGCCGGGCTCCTCGGCATCGAGATGATCCAGGAGATCCTCCAGGGAGAGAGGAAGGTCGAAGGTCAGCAAGACGGAGGCTTCCTCCCCCCCGTTTCCGCCGGAGAGAATGGTCGTCCCCACAAGGCGGACCGGGGGGGTCTCAAGAAGCAGGTCCAGGCCCGGGTCCACCTGCCGGCCTCCCAGGGAGAACAGGGGCCGGGAGAGCCGCAGGTGGTAGCGAAAGGCCCTTTCCAGGGGGCGGGACGGAACCACCCGCAGGAGACGAGGGTCCTCCCACAAGGCGGCCGCTTCCACGGAAGGAACCAGGGCCACGGGGCACTTCTCCAGGATCTTCCCGACCTGTTCGGGTGGAGCCATTTTTTCGGGAAACCGCAAAATAAAGCCCTCCTCCCCTTTCGGGATGAGGCGGACCTCTCCGGCCGGGATGGTTCCCTCGAGCCCCACGGCGTAGGCCCGCCTCTCCAGGAAGTCCCAGCCGTCCAGGACGAGGAGCGTCGCGAGAAGGATGAAGAGGATGATGTTCAGCACGAAAAGTCCGCGACGCATGGCGCCCCTCCCGTTTTGTCAGCGGCCTCGGTGGAGCGAGGGAAGGCGGAGATGCAATCCCTCCCTCGGCCGGAGGAAAAACCGGAAAGAAACCTCGTCTTCCGTGGAACCGCCCAGCGCCACGTTTTCGAGGAAACGCAATCTTTCCCGGACGAGACGTTCCGGGCCCCTTCGGCGGAGGGATTCTCCCCCACCCGAGCGGGCCCGGTCAAGCCACAAGATGTGGGGCCGCCCCCA
>JALUZX010000536.1 GCA_027011425.1 Planctomycetota bacterium | reverse complement strand
AAAGCATCCCAGGCCCGACTCCCTCCCATCTCCCCCGTGAAGAGCACGCCGGAGGGCGCCGGAGGCGCCCGAACGTCGTGCCCGATGGATTCAGAAGTTTCAGACCCGCCCTGGTCCGACGTTCGGCCGCCCCTACACCCCCACCTTTCGTCCCGGGACGAACCAGGGGAAAAGGGCCGGGAGCACAAGCAGGGTCACCACAGTCGAAGTAAGAAGCCCTCCCACCACCACCGTGGCCAGGGGCCGCTGGAGTTCACTCCCCGTCCCTGTCGCCGCCAAAAGGGGAATCAACCCCAAGGCCGTGGTCACCGCCGTCATGAGAACGGGCCGGAGCCTGAGGCTGGCCCCTTCCAGGGACGCGTCCCTGGGATTGCGGCCCTGCCGCAAAAGCTGGTTCATGCAGGTGACCAGCACCATCCCGTTCTCCAGTGCGATTCCGAGGAGCGCGATGAAGCCCACCGACGCCGGAACGGAAAGGTTCTGGCCCGTGAACCAAAGGGCCGCCACCCCCCCCACCAGGGCCAGGGGGATATTGAGAAGGATCAGGGCCGAACTCTTCAAGGAGCCGAAACTGCGAAAGAGCATGAGCAAAACCGCGAGCAGAGTGACGGGCACCACCAGGGCCAGACGCTTGTTCGCTTCCTGCTGGAGCCTGAACTGTCCTCCCCAGGTCACGTGATACCCCGCGGGCAGGTCCACCTCCCGTTCGATCCTCCCCTGGGCATCCTTCACGAAGGAGCCGATGTCCCGGTCCACCACGTTGCACTGGATGGTGATGAAGCGCTGGTTGTCCTCCCGGGTGATCTGCCTGGGCCCCACCACCTCCTCGATGGCGGCCAGCTCCGAGAGGGGCGGCCGGGCCCCGTCGGGGGCGGGAATGACGATCTCCTTCACCGCCCGGATCGTGGACCGGGCCCGGGCCGGATAGCGGACCAGGATATCGAACCGCCTGATCCCCTCGAAGACCTGGCCCGCCTCCACCCCGCCCACGGCGGCCCGCACGACGTCCTGGAAATCGGCGATGTTGAGCCCGTGCCTGGCCAGGGCCTTTCTCTTGGGCCGGATGAGAAGCTGGGGCGTGCCCGTGACCTGGTCCACCTGCACGTCCGCCGCGCCCCGGACCTTTTTGATCACTCCCGCGATCCGGTCGGCCTTTTCCTTGAGCACGCCCAGGTCCTCTCCGAAGAGCTTGACGGCCAGCTCCGCCCGGACCCCTTCCAGGAGTTCGTCCACCGTCATCTCGATGGGCTGGGTCAGGTTGACCAGGGCGCCCGGCACGTCGCCCACCTCCTTGCGGATGATCCGCTCGATGGATTCCTGGTCCCCCGCTTGCCGCCACTCGCTCTTGGGCTTCAGGAGAACATACATCTCCGCGGAATTGACCGGATCTGTGTGGGCCCCCACCTCGCCCCTTCCCACGCGGGTCACCACCTCCCGCACCTCGGGAATCTTAAGAAGCCTCCTCTCCACGATCATGGCCGTCCTCTTGCTCTCCTCCAGGGAGATGGAGGGAGCCATGGTGAGGCGCACCACGATCGTCCCTTCCCTCAGCTTGGGAGTGAACTCCGACCCGATCCTGGGGAGGATGAAGGCCCCAAGAGCCAGGAGGAGAAGGCCCGCCCAGAGGGCGGCCCACCGCCTCTCCACGAACCAGCCCACCACGGGCCGGTAGAGGGAGAGAAGGGCCCTCTCCAGGAGGGGACCCCCCCCTTCGGCCTTTCCCTTCTTCCTCCGCCCCATGAGGAGGCTCCCCAGGAAGGGCGCCGCGAAAAGGGCGAAGACCAGGGACCCCAGCATGGCCAGGGCCACCGTGTAGGCCAGGGGCCGGAAGGTCTTCCCCTCCACGCCCTTCAGGGTAAACAGGGGAAGAAAGACCAGGACGATGATGGAGATGGCGAAGGCCACGGGCCGGGCCACCTCCTTGCAGGATTCCAGGATCACCGCCGTCTTGGAAACCTCCGGGAGAGCCGACCGGAGGTGGCGGTCCATGTTTTCCACCATCACGATCGCCGCGTCCACGATCATCCCGATCGCAATGGCCAGGCCCCCCAGGGACATGAGGTTGGCCGAGATTCCGAACCACTCCATGGCCAGGAAGGCGAAGAGGATCGAGAAGGGAATGGACAGGGCCACCAC
>JALUZX010000535.1 GCA_027011425.1 Planctomycetota bacterium | reverse complement strand
TCCCATCTTTGTCCAGGTGGGTCTGGTCGGCGAATTTCTCCACCACCGAGGCATGGTATCCCGCCCCGTCCTCGGTGAGGAAGGAGATCACAGCCGTGGAAGGATCCAGCTCCTTGCCCACCACGTCGTGGATCTTCTTGGGGTTCGCCGTGATCCAGACCTTGGAGAGGCTCGGAAGAAGTCGGCTCGGCGTAAACTTCAGGTAGGTCCCGCCTGTCCGGAGGTCCACCCCGGCTTCACGCTTTCCTTCCAGGGGAAGCCTCTTGGTGTAGCCGGGCACCTCCACCTCGAAGGTGATGTTCGCCGGGTCGGTCACCTCGTTGGGCATGACCACCTCGTCGAACTGGAGGATGATCAGCGTGTCCAGGCGGGATTTGTCCTTCTTGGGATCGTGGATGACCGGGACCTTGAGGCTCATCTTGGGCGGGGAGTTGTTGAAGTCGATGGGGTCCAGGTTGGTGTTGAGTTCCCAGGTGAATCCCCTGTGAAGGGGCTCCCCCCCCACGGCGCGCACGGCCGAGCCCTGGGAGACGCCGGGGACCTTCAGGACGTAGGTCGCACCCTTGATGAAACCGAACTGGACCTTCCCGTTCACGAATTTCACGTCCGGCGAAAACACGATTTTCTCTCCCTGGACCGTGACCCGCCCGGAGGCGGGCTTTCCATCGGGAGTCTTCAGGCTGAAGGAGAGGGGCGTCACCGAACCGGGCTCCAAGGTCCGGTTGAAGCGCACCGTAATGGGCACGTTGATGGGGTGGCTGGTCCGCCCCGGATTCGGACGGTCCAGTTGACTCTCGAAGCTGGTCCCCTCGATCCGGAAGAAATCCTGGTACGTGTAGGCCATGGGGAGGGCGCCCACCTTGTGGTCGGGATTCTCCACCTGGACATTCACCGCGCCGGAAGGCCCGTAAGGAGTCACCGCCGTGATGGTATGCGAATCGAGAACGTTCACATCCCACGAGGGGGACCCGCCGAAACGCACCTTCGCGCCGGGTTTGAAGTTCCTTCCCTTCAGGGTGACCTTGGTGAGCCCGTAGTTGGGACCCTGGGTGGGATGGATGGATTCCAGAACGGGTTCGACGGGCTTCTCGTAGGTGAAGGCCGCCGGCAGGACCCCCATCTTCCCATCGTCGTTCACCACCTTCACATCCACCGCCCCCACCTTCCCCGGCGGGGTGAGGACCCTCAACTCCGTGGTGGACAATAGAAGGACGTTGTCGCACTTGTTGAGGCCGAAATAGACCTCGATGTTGTCCGGGTCCACCGGGTCGTCCCGAAACCCCTGTCCCGTGATCACCACGGTGGTCCCGCCCTCGACAGGGCCCGTCTTGGGGACCACTTCCAGCACCCTGGGCGCGCTGGGAGCCTTGAGTGCCGGGACGCTTCCCCCCCCGCTGTCGGAGGAGCAAGCCTGGAAGGCCGGGAAGGCCAGAAACAGGGCGCCGATCGAAGCAAGCCGGAGAAGACGATGCATGGGAGCCTCTCGAAATGATGTTCCGGTCCTTGGAGGGCGTCTCCAAAGGACACAGTCCGGGCGCAAATTCTACCTTAGAAAATTACCCCCCTATCTCCCCAACGGCAAGCGACCCCCCCTTCGAGCCGGAGGCTTCAGGGAAGGTAGTAGATCTTCAGGTCCTCCACCACCAGGTCTGTACCTTGGGGGAGGAGACTCCGGTCCAGGGAGAGGACGAACCGGACCCCGTTGGGCGCCACCCCTCCCGCCTTGGACATGCCCCCAAGGGTGGGCCCCCAGGGAAGGTACCGGGGATCCTTGCCTTCCTCGAGCCTCACCCCCTGGAAAACCAGGAAGACCGGGGTCACCCCCGGAATGGGCAGAATCCCCCGGGCTGGATCGTCGGAGTAAGTCCTCAGGGTCTTCCCCTGGCGAACGCGAAGCTCGTAGGCGAGAAACCGGGGCAGGGAAGCCTTGGTCCTGTAGACGAGAGAACGGGCCGACGTGACCGGATCGGATGCGGCGAGCTTGCCCGCCGCCTCGGGAACCCGCACCCCCTTAGGGGTGAGCCCCTTGAGGAGAGCTACCGAAAAGGGCGGATCCGTCTCAAGACGGAAAAAACCCGCTCCTCCGTCGCCGCCCCGCACCTCCAGGCCCGAAGGGATGTCCTCCAATACCCCGCCTTTGCC
>JALUZX010000534.1 GCA_027011425.1 Planctomycetota bacterium | reverse complement strand
CCACGGTGCGAAGCATGACTCCCATCCGGCCCAACCCCAAGGGCGCCCGTCGCGTCCGGCCCTCCGGGCTTGGGACGGACAGGTATCCAAGCGCATCCCTCCCCCCAAGACTGCGTCGCGGACCCAACCGGGGAGGTCGAGGAAAGGGCGGCATCATCCGCCGCGGAAACAACGGCGGATTCCGCTCCGGAAGAATCAACCGCAGCCCCAGATACACGGGATACCCTAGGCTTACGGTTGGGCGCAATCCAGGCCCATGGAGACACAGGGTCAGCCGCGACGCCCTCTATGCCGGGCTCGGCTGGTTCGGGCGGCGCCGCCGTTACTACTACAACCTCTCCTTCGGCTTCCCCGTCTGGTGGTGGACCGTTGGATGGTATGGAAGGGGCTTCTCCCCCTGGTATACATCCTGGTCCTGGTGCTGGAACTGGGTGCCCTGGTGGCGCAGGCGCTACCTGGCCGTCTCCTACTTCTACCCGGACATCTACGGGTCTTACGTCTGCCTGTCCTACGCGCCCAGGAGCGTTTGGTATGGAATGAGCTGGCTCTTCGCCCTTTCCCTTCCCTACGCCTACTCCTGGTTCAACCAGGTCGACTGCGAGGACGGATGGTATTCGCCTTACGTGAGCCGGGTGACCATCAACTGCGACGCCGGCGCGGGAAGCCGGGCCGCTTCTCCGCCCCCCCAACAGGCGTCCCAGGTGACGATGGAAAGCAAAAGGGGGCCCGATTCCACCATCGAGGTGGCCAAGCGATACGTGAAGCTCGGGGACGCCTACTTCGACGACGGGCGCTACATGGAGTCGGCCGACAGCTACCTCAGGGCCTTGACCTACGTGCCCAACTCCCCTTCGGTCTATTTTGCTTTGGCGGATTCCCTCTTCGCCGCCGGGGACTACCATTACGCGGCCTACGCCATCCGCAAAGGTGTCACCATGGACGAAACCCTGGTGAAGAGCAACGTGGACAAGCGGACCTTCTACAAGGACCCGGCCATCTTTCTCAAGCAGGAAGCCCGCCTGGAAGAGTGGGTCAAGGCCCACCCCAGGGACGGGGACGCCTGGCTGGTGCTGGGCTACAACCGGTTCTTCTCCAGGGATCTCGACGGCGCCAGGAAGGCCTTCCTCAAAGTGGCGGACCTCGTCCCGGGAGACCTGGCTTCGACCATCTTCCTCAAGGAGATCGCCGCCAGGGCCAAAAAATAGGAACCACGACCCACCGCGGGAGAAGGGACATCGGGGGCCTCGAGCCCCCGATGCCGTAAGGATCAAAACCTGCCCAGGCCGCCCCAGGTTCCGCCCACTTCCACCTTCCGGATCTCGGGTTTCCGCTCGAACTGATCCAGGTAGGCGCGCTCCAGGGTCTTCTTGAATCCCGTGAAAGTCCCCGGCCGGAGAAGGGCGAAGATGGCCCCGCCGAAACCTCCCCCGGAAAGCCGGGCGCCCAGGCATCCAGGGACGGTCCGGGCCGCTTCCACCAGGGCGTCCAGTTCGGGGATGGTGCTTTGGTACCAATCCCGGCTGGACTCGTAGGACTCCCATAGGAGTTCCCCGAATCCCTCCAGGTCGTCTCCGGCCAAAAGGACCGCCGCCCTCTCCACCCGTCTCGCCTCCCTGGTGACGTGCATGGCCCTCCGCCAAGGGCCTTCGGGCATCCAGGACCGGGCATCCTTCACGTCCCCGGGATCGTGATCCGCCAGCGAGGGCTTTCCAGGGATCCGTTCGGAGAGAAGGCGGTAGGCCTCGCGGCATTCCGCCACCCGGTCGTTGAAGGCCGATCCCGCCAGCGACCGGGGAACCCCGGTGTCGCACAAAGCGATCTCCACCTGGCCGGAAGGGAAGGGCACATACTCCCAGCGGATCTCCCGGCAATGAAGGAAGAGGGCCTTCCCGGGAAGGGCCAGGGCGGAGGCGAAGGGATCCTGGATCCCGCAGGAGACCCCCTTGAAATCGTGCTCCGCCCGGTAGGCCAGGAGGGCCACCCTTTCCGGGCTCCATCGTTTTCCCGCCACCTCCAGGGCCGCCAGGGCGGCGGCAACAGTAAGAGAAGCGCTGGAACTCAATCCCGCGCCCACAAGCAGGTCCCCGTGAACCACCAGGTCCAGGCCCTGGGGGAAATCCAGGTCCTCCTCCTCCAGGAGGA
>JALUZX010000533.1 GCA_027011425.1 Planctomycetota bacterium | reverse complement strand
GAACCCACGGCATCACCGTCGCTTCCGGCCCCCTTCTCTGCCGGGTCCGCCACTCCATTACCCGCTACCGCATCCTGGTGGAGGCCTACCTCCTCTCTCCGTCCCCTCCCATGAAGAAATCCGGCCGGGGCCTCTGCTTCCGGGACCCCCGGGACCCGGCCCTCCCTTGGAGCACGGTGAGCCGGAAAGTTTTCAAGAAACTCGAGGAAGCCGGGCAATCCCTCTTCCCATGGGCGTAACGGCGCCTTCCCGGGGGTAACAAGTCCGCAACAGGTGTCTAATTTCCCGGCACACTGCTCAAGAAACCGACACCTCCTCCCGATGATGGGGGAAACCTCGGAAAAGGAGAAAACCATGGAAAAGAAAATCTTCGGTCTGGCCCTTGCGGCCCTTTTCGCGGCCGGAAGCGCGGCTACTGCCCAGGTGCCGGTTCCCCGGAAAGCGACCCGGGCGGTGAAACGAGGGGTGAAGCGGGTCGTAAAGCGCCACCCCGTCGTCATGGCGGGGAAGGGGGCGGCCCGGGCGGCCAAGACAGCCGGGAAGGTGGCACGGCGGAAGCTGGAGAAGAGGGCACGGGCCGGCAGGAGGAGGCGGGCCTACGAGGCTTTCCGGCGCAGAAGGACGGGAGCCCACCGCCGCCCCCTCACTCTCCAGGAAAAGAAGAGGATCCGGGCCTACCTGATGGCCCACCCGGAGATGATGAGGGTGATCCGGTCCAAGGCGGACAGGAACGGGGACGGCAAGCTCAGCCCCATGGAGAGAAGGCGGTTTATGGAACTGCTCCGCCTCAGGATGCTCCAGCTCAGGGCCCGCGCAGGGGAACGGCCGGGGAAGGAGTTCCTGGAAAACCACCCCAAGGCGGCGGAGAAAGTCCGGGAACGTCTGGACCGGAACGGCGACGGCCGGGTCGGGCCCCTGGAAAGGAGAATGGCCGCACGCAGGGCCGCACGCAGGAGGCTGGACCGGAACCACGACGGAAAGGTCGGGCCCATGGAAAGGAGAATGGCCGCCCGAAGGGCCGCACGCAGGAGGCTGGATCGGAACCACGACGGCCGGGTCGGGCCCCTGGAAAGGAGAATGGCCGCACGCAGGGCCGCACGCAGGAGGCTGGACCGGAACGGCGACGGAAGGGTCGGGCCCATGGAGCGCCGCCGCGCCGGCCGCAGGGTGGTCCGCAGGAGGCTGGACCGGAACCGCGACGGGAGGATCGGGCCCAGGGAAAGGGCCGCCGCCCGCCGCAGGTTCCCCCGCAGGGTGGTCCGCCGCCGGCGGAGACGGTGAAACGAAACCATCAGGGCCGGCGTTCGGCCGGGTCGCCTCAGGCGACCCGGCCTCCGGCGCCCCCTACAGGACCTGGCCCCGCCGGAGGAGAAGTTTCCGCAATTCCGGGTATTGGATATCCTGGACCGATACCCCCTTCTCCAGGGCCAGGACGGCGGCGTCTCCCGCCGATTGCCCAAGCACCATGAAGACCGGCTCCATCCGGATGGACCCGTAGGCGATGTGGGTGGCCGAGAGGCACACCGGAACGAGCAGGTTGGCGCACTCCCCCCGCTTGGGCACGAGCGAACGGTAGGAGATGGGATAGGGCCCGGGAACGGGCACCTCCACGTCCCCCTCGTTTCGGACCGCCCCCTCGGAAGTGACGTAACGCTGGACGTGGTGGGAGTCCATGTTGTAGGAGCCGAGCCCCACCGAGTCTTCAGCCTTCACCAGGCCCCGGCAGTTCTTTTCCGTCATGACGTAGGCCCCCCTCATGCGCCGGGCCTCGCGGACGTAGAGCAGGTAGGGCCAGTTTCCGTTGTCCTCGAACTCGTCCTTCGCCAGGCCCCACTTCCGGAAGTAGGCGCGCACATTGGCCGGGACTCTCGGGCTGTGGGCCAGTGTCCAGAGAAGGCCCTCCTGGTAGACCCGGTGGGCCCGGACGATCCGGGCCCGGGTCTGGTAGTCCCCTTCCGGGTAGGCGTAGTTGCGCCCGATGAAGTCGGTGGAGACGGCGAAGCGGTTGTTGCAGTCGGCCTTCCGGTTCGGGACGCGGATAAGGCTCCAGGGGATCCGGCCGTCGCCGGCCTCGAAGTTCCTGAGAAGGAGTTCGTATTCCTTGGGATCGTAGCCCTCCGGTTTCCGCCAGGGAACCCGGTTG
>JALUZX010000532.1 GCA_027011425.1 Planctomycetota bacterium | reverse complement strand
ATATAGATCCGCCCGCCCTTCTCGAGGAACGTGACCCTCCCCCCCGCGAGACCGAAATCCCAGGTCGCTTTTCCGGATCGGAACCCCACATACCAGGGGCCGGTATGGATCCAGGGATAGTCGGCCAGGTCCACCATCTTCAAGGGAACCAGGGCCGGACCCTTGGGGGGTTCTTCCCGGCAAGGGCAGGCCCCCGCGGCGAAAAAGAGGTGGATCGATGCGGAAAAGAGGAAGAAGAAAACCGCGCCCCGAATCGAGGCTTCCATTCCCGGCGCCTCCCGTTCCAGGATTCGAAAATTCGAAAAAGGTCAGGATACGCCTTCCCCCCGCTCCCGGGAAGCCCCGGCGACAAAAAAGGAAAAAATCGAACCAATCCGGGTTAGCTGGATTTTCGGTTCAGAGACAGTCCCCTGCCGGCGCAGGGCGCGCCGGCCCCGGCTGAGAATTGCATTCCCCCTTCCACGCATCCCAACCCGTAGATGCCCAAAAAGAAAGCCTCCCGGCCTTTCGGCCGGAAGGCTCTCGTTCCTGGTCGGGGCGATCGGATTTGAACCGACGACCTCTTGAACCCCATTCAAGCGCGCTAGCCAAGCTGCGCCACGCCCCGGTTCGGATCCCTCCCCTTCCAGAGAGGGAATGGGAATCTATAGCTTCTCCCCGGCCCTTTGTAAACCCTTACTCGGGCCGGGGGGACCTGAGCATGAGGCGCCTCACCTCCTCCCTGGGGGACTTCCCCAGGAAAAGGACCCGGTAGACGGCCTCGGTGATGGGGAGTTCCACCCCCAGGGACCGGCCTTTCTCCCGGACGGCCCGGGTGGTCCAGATTCCTTCCGCCACCATCTCCATGGAGTTGAGGATCAATTCCAAGGTTTCCCCCCTTCCCAGCCTCTCCCCAACGGCCCGGTTCCTTCCGTGGGGCGAAACACAAGTGGTCACCAGGTCTCCCAGCCCGGAGAGGCCGTAGAAAGTCTCCGCCCGGGCCCCCAGACTCGCCCCAAAACGAGCCATCTCGGCCAGCCCCCGGGCCATGAGGGCCGATTTGGCGTTGTCTCCCAGATTCAGGCCGTCGCAGATCCCCGCAGCGATGGCCACGATGTTCTTGAGGGCCCCCCCCAGTTCCACCCCCAAGGAATCCAGGGAGGTGTAGACCCTGAAGTGGTCGCTCGAGAAGGTCCCTTGGATCTTTTCCGCCCAGTCCTGCTCCCGGGAGGCGGCCACCACCGAAGCAGGCAGGCCCTGTGCCACCTCCTCCGCATGGCTCGGCCCGGAAAGGACCACAACAGGACCCTTGGGGGCCAGGACCTCCTGCAGAACCTGCGTGGGAAGCAGGCCCGTCCCTTCTTCCATGCCCTTGGAGCAGGAGACCAAGGGAACGCCGGCAGGAAGGAAGGGCCGGAAGAGGGGCAAGGCCGAACGGAGATACTGGGTGGGAAGAGCGGAGACCACCAACTCCGTTCCCTCCAGGCACTCCCCGGGGTCGGAGCCGAAGGAGATCCCCTCGGGAAGGGGCACATGAGGGAGAAACTTGGGATTGGCCCGGGTTCTCTGGACGCGGGCTGTATATTCGGGGTCCACACCCCACACCCGGACCTGGAAGCCCTTCTCCAAGAGCAAAAGCCCCAAGGTGGTCCCCCATCCCCCGTCTCCCAAAACACTTGCGTGAGGTTTCAACGGAGCGCCTCTTTCTCGGGCCCTTTTTTCCCCGTCCAGGGAAAGGAGACTTTCCGCTCCTCTCCCCTGAGGATGCGGCCCAAGTTGGACCTGTGGCGGTAGAGAATCAAGATCCCAAGGACCAGGAGAAGGAAGAACTCCCCCCCCACCGCCCCTCTTCCCGGAAGGAGGAGGCCCAGAACAGGAAGGGAAGTTCCCATGGCCATGGAACCGAGGGACACCATCCGGGAAAAGAGGAGGACCAGGAAGAAGAGAGCCAGGCCCAGAAGAAGGATCCTCCAGTCCAGGACCAGAAGGACCCCACAGGTGGTGGCCACCCCTTTCCCCCCCTGAAAGTGGAGCCAAGGTGAGTAGCAATGGCCCAGGATCACCGAGAGCCCTCCCAGGAAGAAGAGACTCCCAGGAACCCATTCCAGGCCGGGAGGGGGGGAAGGGAGGCTTCCCAAGGGCAAGAGCACGGCCAAGGCCTTTCCC
>JALUZX010000531.1 GCA_027011425.1 Planctomycetota bacterium | reverse complement strand
GGCTTGGAGGGGAAGGGGCCTTCACCATCCTCACCGTGACCCGGGGGAGCGTCAGGCTCGGGGGAAAAGGCGGGCCTTGCCCGAAGGCGGGGGATACCCTTCTCCTCCCGGCCGGGGCCGGCCCGGTCCAGGTGGAGGGAGGGGATTCCTCTCCCTGGAGTTTGCTGGCGGCCCGGCCCGGGAGGGCCTTGGGATGGTGAAAGAAAAAAAGAGAGAAGGAGAGGGCAGGGAAGGCGGGAGCGGGGGGGTCCGGCTCAACCGCTACCTGGCCTTGTGCGGCATCGCCTCCCGGCGGAAGGCGGACCTTCTCATCCAGGAAGGGCACGTGGAGGTGGACGGGAAGACCGTCACCGACCCGGGTTTCCGGGTCCTCGAAGGGGTGCACCGGGTCTTTCTCGACGGGGCGCCCCTGAAAAGGGGGAAGCGCTACTACTACCTTCTCAACAAGCCAAGGGGGGTGGTCTGCACCAACTATTCCCGGGAAAAGCACCCCAGGGCGGTGGACCTCCTTCCCCGGAGGCCGGGAGTCCGGCTCTTCTGCGTGGGCCGGTTGGACATGGACTCGGAAGGGCTCATCCTGGTGACCAACGACGGGGAATTCGCCAACCGGGTCTCCCATCCCCGGTACGGCATCCCCAAGACCTACGCCGTCCAGGTCCGGGGAAAGGTGGACCCCAAGGTCCTGGCCAAGGCCAAGGGCGGGATCTGGCTCTCCGAGGGCCGGACCAGGGGAATGAAGATTCTCGTCCGGAAACGAACCTCCGAGAGGACCTCCCTCCTGGTCACGCTTACGGAGGGCCGGAACCGGGAGATCCGCCGGACCTTCGCCCGCCTGGGCCTTCCCGTGCTTCGCCTGAAGCGGGTGCGGATCGGTCCGCTCACGATCCACAAGCTCAAGCCCGGGGCCTTCAGGCCCTTGACGCCCGCCGAGGTCCGGGAGCTTCTCGCCGGGCCCGGGGAGAAGAGCCGGGCAGAGAGGAAGACGAGGAAATGGCGCGGAAGAAGCTCAGGGAAGAAACACTGAAGAACGGCCTCCGGGTCCTCCTCCTGGAACAGCGGGAGCTTCCCCTGGTCTGTTCCCTTCTTTGCTACACCGTGGGTTCCCGGGACGAAGGCCGGGGGGAAACGGGACTCTCCCATTTCCTGGAACATATGATGTTCAAAGGCACCCGCCGCTTGAAGAGGGGCGAGATCGACGCCGTCACCTCCCGGCTGGGAGGGCAGAACAACGCCTGGACCGGCAAGGATTCCACGGGCTACTACTTCCAGGTCGCCTCGGACAGGTGGGAGAAGGTCCTGGAGATCGAGGCGGACCGGATGCGGGGGTGCCTGCTCGATCCCAAGGAATTCGAGCGGGAGAAGAAGGTGGTCCTGGAGGAGCTGCGCATGGGAAAGGACGAGCCCTGGCGCGTTCTCTGCCAGGAAGTGGAGGCGGCGGCCTACCAGGTCCACCCCTACCACCATCCCATCATCGGCTGGGAGGAGGACCTGGTCCGCCTCGGCCGGGAGGAGATGCTCCGCTACTACCGCCGCCACTACGGCCCCGACCGGGCCGTCCTGGTCCTTTGCGGGGACTTCGACGCCGCCTCGGCCATGAAATCCGTAAAAAAGTATTTCGAGCGGATCCCCCCAACCGGGTCGGAGAGGCCCTTCGCCCCGGCCGAACCCCCCCAGGAGGGCCCGAGAAGGGTGGAGGTCCGGGCCCCGGGAAACCTGGCGCGCCTGTCCGCGGCCTGGAAAGGGGTTCGCGTCGTGGACCCGGTTGACCCGATCCTGGATCTCGCGGCGGTGATCCTCGGCGGTGGGAGGGCCTCCCGCCTCTACAAGCGGCTCGTCAAGGGCGAGGAGCTGGCCGGCTCCATCTCGGTCTACAACGAGAGCCACCTGGACCCGGGGCTCTTCTGGGTGATGGTGGAACTCAAGGAGGGCGCCTCCCCGGAAAAAGTGGAGCGGGTCGTGGCGGAGGAAGTGGAGCGGCTCGCCTCCAGGGCGCCGGGCAAGAAGGAGATGGAAAGGGCCCGGGCCCGCCTCCTCACGGGCCTTCACTTCGCCATGGAGGGGACCTACGGCACGGCCGTGCGCTACGGGGAATATGCCGTCGAAGGAAACCTCCAGGCCATGGCCTCCTACGAAGGCCGGGTCCTCCGC
>JALUZX010000530.1 GCA_027011425.1 Planctomycetota bacterium | reverse complement strand
GTTTTTCTCCGTTCCCCCCGAGCCGGTGGGGGGAACGGAGAAAAACGTCCTGGCCCTGGCCGGGAGCCTCCGGGAGAGGGGGCACGATGTCCGGGTGACGGCCGGGAGCCTCCAGTGGGAGAGGGGGTTCCGGGTGGACCGGGACGAGTACGAAGGGATTCCGGTCTGGCGGGTCCGCAGGGACGATCCCTGGTACGACCGGTGGGACGCGGCCTACAACCCGGTGGTGGAGCACGTCTTCCGGAGGATCCTCCGTGAGTTCCATCCCGACCTGGTGCATGTCCACCATTGGATCCGGCTGACCAGCAACCTGGTCCAGACGGCCCGGGAGGAGGGGATCCCCGCGGTGGCGCAGATCCACGATTTCCACGTCACCTGCCCCAGGACCTTCCGGGTCAAGGAGGACGGGACGTTCTGCGAGGTGAAGCCCTCTCCGGAGGCCTGCCTCCATTGCGTGGAGCGCTGGCCCTTCCAGGGGGACCAGGAGATCCGGCCCAAGCTCGTCCATTACCTCAGGGACTTCTACAACGAAATGCGGTGTGCCCACCTGGTTCTGGCCCCCACGGAATCCCACGGGCGGAGAGCGGCCTCCTTCTTTCCCGGGGAGATCGGGCCCGTGGCCGCCCTGCCGCCGGGATGGAAGGAGGTCTGGACGGCCCCGAAGAAAGGCTCCCCCTCCAAGGGGCCCCTGCGTGTCGCCCACTGGGGAAACCTCTACGACTTGAAGGGGACCCTCCTCCTGGTCCGGGCCTTCCGGCTTGCCCTGGAGAAGAGCCCCATGGAGTTGAACATCCTGGGGGACCCGGTGGAAAGGCCCTTCCTGGAGGAACTGAAAAAAGAGGCGGAAGGTCTGCCCGTGCGGTTCTTCGGCCCGTATGGGAGGAAGGATCTGGAGAACCTGGACGCGGACCTGGCCGTATTTCCGAGCCTTTGCGGGGAATCCTACAGCCTCACCCTGGACGAAGCGTGCATGCTGGGCCTTCCCATGGTGGTGAGCGACGCCGGGGTCCTCCAGGAACGGGCCGGAGGCGGCGCGTGGGTGGTGCCCCGGGGGAACGTGGAAGCCCTGGCGGAGGCCCTGGTGGAAGCGGCTGAGGACCGGGCCCTCCTTTCGGAGAAGGCCGCCTCCCTGCCCAGGTCCTGGAAGACCGTGGAGGAGGTCTCCGGGATGGCCGAGGAACTCTACGGTGAGGTTCTCGGAGGGAAGTATACACCCCTTCCGCCCGTTCACCCCCTGGGCCCGGTCCAGCGGCTGCACCTGGCCTGGTTCGTCCAGGCCCTGCGCCTGGCCGGCCTTCTCGGCGCCAGGGACGCCTGGCCGGCGGGCTGGCGGGCCGGCAAGCGGGACGAGGGGGAATAGAGATCCGGGTTACCTCTTCTTTTTCCTGAAGAAACCCGCCCGGTGGGCCTTCCACCACTTGTGCCACTGGTAGGCGAACTTGTATTCCCGGCCCGTAAGTTTCCGCAACGCCGCCTGGACGTACTTGTAGAGCGGTCCTTTGCCGCTTCCCCTCGTGGCGCGGCGGCCTCCCCCTCCCGCCATGGAGAGGAGCTTGATCAGCACGTCCACCGATTCGGGCGCCTCGATCCTGGAAAGAGCGTTGATCCGGGCCTGGGCCAGGGCGCGCCATTCCGGGGACTTGGTATTCCCCGAAAGAATCTTCCTGGCCAGGGGCTTGACCGCCCGGGGATCGCCGATTTCCCCCAGGGCCCGGCAGACCTGGTTGAAGAAGGCCGGGTTCTTCCTGGCCCGGTCCAGAGCCCGGACCAGGTAGGGGACGGCTGTCCTCTCCCTCATGTCGCCCAGGGCCTTCACGACTGCTTCGCGGATCTCCGGGGAAGGATCCCTGAGTTTCTTCGCCAGTGCCAGGGCCGCCTTGGGACCGCCCAGTTCTTCCATTTTCTTGACGGCCTGGATCTTTTCACCCTGGTTCCACTTGCGCCACCCGGATTCGAACTCCTTGATCTTTTTCGCCGTGAGCTTGGGGTCCGCAGCATCCGCCAGGGCCGGCTTCCCGTTCACGAGGATGTATTCCAGGGCGATTTCCACCGGGTCCGGGGAATTCCCGGCGGTCACCCGGGTCGGAAGGAAATAACCGTTGATCTTCCTGTATGCCGAGAACCGGAAGACACGGGGCCTGTCCTTCGG
>JALUZX010000529.1 GCA_027011425.1 Planctomycetota bacterium | reverse complement strand
AGAGCGGGGAGCCGGGTTTTCCTTCAGGAGGCTTTGTAGAAGTCTTTCAGGGCCTCCAGGACCCTTTCCATCTGGGAAGGAGTCAGCTCGGGGTACACGGGGAGGCTGATGACCTCGGCGGCGGCCTTTTCGGAAACGGGGAAGTCCCCCTCCTTGTAGCCCAGGTAGCCGAAACAGGGCTGGAGGTGGAGGGGGAGGGGGTAGTAGACGGCGTGGCCGATTCCCCGGGCCTTCAGGTGCTCTTTGAGGGCGTCCCGCCTTTTCGCCCGGAGGGTGAACTGGTTGAAGACGTGGCCCGCTCCGGGAAGGACGGCCGGGGGGGTGAGGAACTCCTCCAGGCCCTCCCGGCGGATCTCCCGGGTATACCAGGCGGCGTGTTCGGCCCGGGCGGCGCTCCAGGCGTCCAGGCGGGCCAGCTTGACCCGGAGGGCCGCGGCCTGGATGGCGTCGAGGCGGAAATTGCCTCCGACGTACGCGTGCCGGTAGGCGTCGACCTGGCCGTGGTGGCGGAGCAGGCGGACTCTCTCCGCCAGGTCCGGGTCGGTGGAGACCACCATGCCCCCGTCGCCCAGCCCGCCAAGGTTCTTGCTGGGAAAGAAACTGAAGCACCCGGCCCGGCCCAGGGCGCCGGCCTTCCTGCCTTTCCAGGAGGCGCCCAGGGCCTGGGCCGCGTCTTCCACGACGGGAATGCCCCTTGGGTCCGCGATCTCCCGGATCCGGTCGATCTCGGCGCACTGGCCGAAGAGGTGGACGGCGATCACGGCCCTGGTCTTCTCCGTGAGGGACGCCTCGAGCTTCTCCGGGTCCAGGTTGAATGTGTCGGGCCGGATATCCACGAAGACGGGCCGGGCGCCCAGGCGGTGGATGGAGCCGGCCGTGGCGAAGAAGGTGAAGGGCGAGGTGGCGACTTCGTCGCCCGGGCCCACGCCCAGGGCCATGAGGGTGACCAGGAGGGCGTCGGTGCCGCTGGAGACGCCCACGGCCCGGGGGACGCCGCAGTAGGCTGCGACCTCCTTCTCCAGGGCCTCCACCTCCGGCCCGAAGATGAAGCGCTGGCTCTCCAGGACCGAGAGCACCGCCCGGGTCACTTCGTCCCGGATCCCTTCGAACTGGGCCTTCAAATCGAGAAGAGGAACCGCGTCGGCCATCGAAATCCTCCGCCGCGCCGGGCGGCCGTTCTTGTTTTTTGGGCTGAGAGGCCCCAACAGGGGCGGGCAGGGCCTGGATCCTAAGGGAAAACGACAGCCCGGCGAAGGTCCTTTCGTCCCGGGGGGGAAATCTTGTCGTCCCTTCACCGGCGGAGCCGGGGTGGGCCTTCCCTTTTTACTTGCCCACGATCCTGGATACGTCCAGGAGATAGACCTGGCGGCGTCCCGTGGCGATGGAGTCGACGCAGACCTTCTTTCCGTCCCGGCTCCAGCGGGGGTGCAGGTCGCACCGGAAGGGCCCCCGGAACCGGGCGGGGTGGTAGAAGCGCGCCAGGAGGAAGAGTTTTTCGCCGGCGGGGCGGAAGAGCATGAGCCGCATCCACCGGGTGCGCGGGTCGGGGTAGGTGTCGGTCAGGATCCACTTGCGGTCCGGCGAGTAGGACATGTGGCCGTTCTGGGTGAGGACCTTCTCCCCGATCACCCGGGCCCGGCCGGTCTTTTCGTCGATCAGGTAGTAGTGGCTTCCCCTACGGGGCATCCAGGTCCAGGTGAGGATCGTCGAGGGATCCCGCCAGATGAAGTGGGAGGTCCTGCCGTAGGGATCGACGCAGCGGAGGTCCTTCCCCTCCAGGTCGGAGGTGAACATCCGGGTGAGCCACCCTCCCTCCCGCCAGGCCCTCTGGTACCACCGGTGGAGAAAGATGAACCTCTTCCCCGAGGGGTCGAAGAGAAGGTGGTTGAACCAATGCTCTCCCTCGCCTTGGGCGATCCGCCTGCCCAGGCGGGCGATCCGGTCCAGGCTTACGATGAGCCGCGACCGGCCCGTGGCCAGATCCATGATCCGGATCCCGTCCCGGGCGGGATGGAGTTCGTTTTCGAAGGGGTCGGGCGGGCCGGCGTAGCCGTATCCGGGCCGCGTCTCCCGGATGCGGGCGAAGTTCACCGAAAGGGCGAGATTCCCTCTTGGGCTCACGGTGTAGACGGGCCGCGGGAGGACCCGCTCCTTT
>JALUZX010000528.1 GCA_027011425.1 Planctomycetota bacterium | reverse complement strand
ACCCAGAGGCCCACGCCGGAATGCTCCGGGACCCCTCCCCGGCCCACGACGATGGCGGGCCGCAGGATCACCAGTTCCGGGCCTCCTCCCCGGGCGGCCGCCTCCCTGAGAGTTTTCTCGGCGGCGATCTTTCCCCGGGCGTAGGGAGGGCGCTCCCCGGGACGGGGATCGGGGCCGTCCTCCCCCTTTACGGGATTGCGGCCTCCCAGGTAGAGAGCGGCCGTGCTGGAGACGAAGACCATCCGCTTCACCCCCTTCCTGGCGCAGGCCTCCCAGGCGGTCCGGGCGCCCCGGCTCATGGACTCCTCCATCCCGCCGGGGTCGGCGGAGGCGCAGGTCGCCAGGTGGAGGAGGGCTTCCGCCCCTTCCAGGGCCCGTTCCATGGCCGCCCTGTCCCGGGCGTCCCCCTGGAAGAAACGAACCCCCTTCTCCAGGAAGGAAAGGGGAAGGTTGGCCCGGCGCCGGGCCAGGAGGGTCACGGGCTCCCCGGCCTGGAGGAGTTCTTCCACCAGCGCCCTTCCCAGGAAACCCGTCCCCCCGGTGACGACCACTTCCCCCGGCCGGGCCGGGCCGGGGTCCGGGGGAGCGGGAAAGGGGGAGGTCTGGAGTTCCGCCCCGGCGGAAGCGGCCGCGGCCTCGCACATGGCGAGAACCTCTTCCGCCTCGGCGGGGCCGGGCCTGGGTTCCTTGCCCTCGTCCAGGGCCCGGTGGAAGGCGCGCACGCTCTCCCGCATCCCGATGCTGAAGGCGTCCCCGGGAGAACCCAGGCCGAAGAGAGAGATTCCGTATGCAGGGATCTTGGCGAGCCCGCGGAAAAAGAGGCCCGCCCCCTGGGCCACGCCGTTCCACGCGTGGTCCAGGAAATCCAGGAGGGCCGTCTTGCAAAGGAACTCCCAGTTTCCCCGGACCAGGTCCACCCGGGCGGCCCCGTCGCTTCCCAGGACGTAGAGCCAGGTCTCGGGCATGGTCTTTCCGAAGGCCATGTGGACCCGGGCCTCGCCCCTTTCGCAGGTAAGGGCCACGTCCCATTCCTCCCGGAAGGCCCGGCCGTTGGGAAGGGCAAGGGCAGGGGAGGTCCGGGCCGTGGTTTCCAGGGCCGCCCCGAGGAAATACTGGACCAGGGAAAAGAGGTGCACCCCCTGTTCCCAGAGGATGTTCCCCTCTCCCTGGAACATGAAGTGGGAGAAGTCCCCCGCGGAGAGCTGGCGCAAGGGGGCGTTGTGGACCAGGAGGAGCCGCTCGATCCTGCCCAGAAGACCCCGGTCCGCCCTCTTTTTCACCACCGGCACCCCGGGAAAGAAGGTCATGTTGTGGTTCACCCCGAGAGGAACGCCCTTCTCCCGGGCCAGGTCCTCCAGGGCCGCCGCCTCCCGGCTGGAGAGAGCCAGGGGTTTTTCCACGAAGCAGGGAACCCCCGCCTCCAGGCATTTCCCGGCCAGAGGGACATGGAGGGCGGGAGGGGTGAGGATGTGGACCGCCCCGATTCCCCCGGCCGAGAGCATTTCTTCCAGGGAGGCGTGGACCCGGTCTATCCCCCAGGCCCGGGCCAGACTTCCCGCCCGGGCCTGGTCCGGGTCGCAAAGGGCGACCGCTTCCGCGCGGGGACACCACTTCAATGCCTCCAGGTGGGACCGGGCGATGAAGCCCGCCCCCACCAGGCCGACGGGAACCTTTGCCGCTGCTTTCCGGGTCACGTCTTCTCCCATGGATAATCCGGACCAGAAATTCCAGGAAAGAGAATTCTAGGGGATGCGCCCCGCCCCTCCAAGACTTCCTTTGACATCGGTTTTTCGGGGAACACAATGGAGCTTTCCACCCAAGGGAGGGCCCTTTTCCTCGAAGGAGTTCCCCATGAACAAGGCGGTTCGGACCCTGCTCTTTTTCTTTCTTCTGCTTTCCCCGACCCTTTCTCCCGTTTACGGCCAAAAAGTAACCCCGAAAGGCACGGGCCGGGGTTGTCTCTCCTGCCACCGGGGGATCCAGGAGATCCGGGACCCTTCCTCGGGGATGATGAAGGCCGTCTACAGGCTGGGCGCCGGGCGCGGCGATCCCCGGGGGTGCGTGGTCTGCCACGGCGGGGACCCCTCGGGGAAGACCCGGGAAGAGGCCCACGGTGGAAAGGCCTTCTACCCGGACCCGGGCAGTCCCTGGATCAACGCAAAGACCTGCGGGCTCTGCCACCCCGACCACGTGCGGGTCCAGTGGCAGAGCCTGATGATGACCGAGGCCGGGAAGATCCAGGGCGTGGCCTGGACCTTCGGCGCAATGACGGGCTACAGGGCGAAGTGGGGAAATTACGTAGTCTCGAATCCCAAGGACCCGGCAGCCCGGCTCGGCACGAAGGCCTACCGGGCCTGCAAGGAGGAGCTGGCCCGCCGGGAGCCCCAGGCCTTTCCCTCCAGGCTGGAAGCCCTTCCCGGTGCGCCTGCGGACCCGGCGGAGCTTGCGGCGCATCCGGAAAAGGCGGCCTTCACATACCTCCGCTCGGAGTGCGAGCGCTGCCACTGGGCCGTCCGGGGACGCCAGACCCGGGGGGATTTCCGGGGAATGGGTTGTTCGGCCTGCCACATCCCCTACGGAAACGAAGGTCTCTACGAGGGGAAGGACGAGTCCATTCCCCGCGGCCGGCCGGGCCACATGCTGGTCCACCGGATCCAGGGCACGAGGAAGGCCAAGCTCTCCCTCCATGGAAAGATGTGGTCGGGCATCCCCGTGGAGACCTGCACCACCTGCCACGACCGGGGAAAACGGATCGGAGTATCCTACCAGGGCCTGATGGAGACGGCCTACCATTCACCCTGGGACGAGGCCGGCAAGGACCAGCCCACCCTCCACTCCAAGCACTACCTGGCCATGAGGGAGGACGTCCACTACCGGAAGGGGGGTATGGTGTGCATGGATTGCCATACTTCCCTGGACGTCCACGGCGACGGCTTCCTGGCCGGCTCCAACCTGGGCTCCGTGGAGATCGAGTGCGCCGACTGCCACGGCACGCCCGAGGCTTTTCCATGGGAACTCCCCCTGGGCTACGGGGACGAATTCGGCAGGGACCTTGGCGGAAAAGGCCCCCGGGGAACCTCCGGGAAAACCCTACCCATCTACCGGCAGGGCACGATCTACCCGGCGGAGGACGGTTACCTGCTTACCGCCCGGGGAAACCCATTCCCCAACGTGGTCCGCCGGGGCGACCTGGTGGTGGTCCACACCGCCGGGGGCAGGGACCTGGAACTGAAACCCTTGAAGCTCCTGATCCGGACCAAAGAAATGTCCCCCGAGGGGAGAGTTGCCATGGCGGGCGTGAAGAAACACACCCGGCGCATGGAGTGTTACGCCTGCCACGCCTCCTGGGCCCCCCAGTGTTACGGCTGCCACGTGAAGGTGGACTACTCTGGAGAGAGGAAAAGTTTCGACTGGGTCGCCGCCGGCCGGGAGAGAATGAAGCGCGACCGGGCGGCGGACAACAAGGAGAGCGGATACGACAAGAGGATTCCCGGAAAGGTCTTCGAACAGCGCTCCTACCTGCGCTGGGAGGATCCGGCATTGGGGGTGAACGGCGAGAACCGGGTCACCCCCATCGTCCCCGGCTGCCAGCCTGTGATCACCGTCCTGGGGCCCGGGGGAAAACCCCTGCTTCTCAACAAGGCCTTCCGGACCCCCAAGGGAATGGAAGGCGGAGGAGAGAAGGGCCAGCTCTGCCTGGACATGAGCCCCACCAACCCCCACACCAGCGGGCATCCCAGGTCCTGCGAATCCTGCCATGCTTCCAGGAAGGCCTGCGGCTACGGGATCGGCGGCGGTGAATGGAACCGTCCCTGGAACAAGCCCGCAGTCATCGACCTCCAGGCCCAGGACGGAACGGTCCTTCCCTCCAGCGCCAGGCCCCAGGTCGAGGCCATTCCCGGCCTGAAAGAGGACTGGTCCGTGGTGGTCACCCCCGAGGGAAAGCAGGTCCAGACCGTGGGCCACCACTTCACCCTCTCCCGCCCCTTGAACAGCCGTGAGAGGGCCTTCCTGGACAGGAGCGGCGCCTGCCTGGCCTGCCACCGGGAGATCCCGGCAGGCTCGGCGGCGGTGAGCCTTCTCCACCACGTGGCGAAAACAGCCGGGCTCCTGCCCGTGTCCTCGGAAGAACACGGCTCCTTGATCCACAAGATCCTTCTCTTTTCCGCCTGGGGCCAGGCTCTCCCCATGGTGCTGGTTCCCTTGGCCCTGCTCGGCTTCCTTCTCTGGCGGTTGCGCAGGAGGGCCCGGCGGAAAGCGGGTTGACCCGGGCGAACACCTGGGCTCTGGCCCTGGGAGGGAAAAGCACTAAGATCCTTTCCTGGACCCCGGACGAAATGGAGGAGCGCCCTTGCCCCCGGATCGAGGCGGAAACCCTTTGGACGAAGCAGAGGACCTTCTTGTCCTCATTCCGGCAAGGGACGAGGAGGCTTCCATCGTCCAGGTGATCCGGGGATGCAGGGAAAGCCTTCCGGGCCGGCCCATCCTCGTGGTGGACGACGGATCCAAGGACCAAACCGCTTCGAGAGCCAGGAAGGCCGGAGCCGTCGTGGTTTCCCATACCTTCGGGATGGGGTATGGGGCGGCTCTCCACACGGGTTATCTCTATGCCTTGCGCAATGGCTTTTCCCTGGTGGTCCAGTTGGACGCCGACGGCCAGCACGACCCCAAGGATCTCCCCCGCCTGGTGGAACCCCTACTCCAGGGCAAGGCCGATGTGACCCTGGGCTCCCGTTTCCTGGGGGGAAAAAAGCCCCGCCTTTCCCTGGCCCGGAGGGGGGGCATCCTCCTCTTCCGCGCCATGGCCTCCCTGGGCCTGGGGGGGAAGCCTTTCACCGACCCGACAAGCGGGTTCCAGGGGCTGGGTTCCCGGGCCCTGGAGATCCTGGCCCGGAGCCACTTCCCCGAGGACTTCCCAGACGCGGACGTGTTGGTCTTCCTGGCGCGGTCGGGGTGCAGGATCCTGGAGGTCCCCGTCACCATGCATCCCAGGAGGACCGGCAGGTCCATGCACGGCGGCGCCCGTTCCCTCTATTACGTCTACAAGATGAGTCTATCCCTGGCCCTGATTCCCCTCCGCTCCAAGAGAAGAAAGACAGGATGATCTCCCTTCTTCTCCAAGGAACTCCCCCACCGGCCCTTCCGGCCCGGCAGAAGACCGTGGCCGTGGTGATCGCCCTGGGCATCCTGGTGGTCATCCTGGAGCTGGTCCGGCGGAGAAAACTTCGGGAAGAATACGCGGCCCTCTGGCTTCTTACGGGAGCCCTCCTTCTCCTGCTGGCATGGAACTACAGCCTCCTCCTCTGGCTCACCCGCATGGTGGGGGCGGTGATGCCCGTCTCCACCCTTCTCTTTCTGGGGATCCTCTTCCTCCTGCTCGTCTCCCTGCAGTTTTCCGTCCGTCTTTCCACGACCACCCGCAGGCTCAAGGAGCTGAACCAGAAGCTCGCCCTCCTGGAGGAGGAGATGCGAAGCCACATGGAAGGCTCCTCCGGGGAATCGACCTCCCCCCGGGAGGAAGAGGGATCCTACGGGGAAGGTCTCCCTCGAAAGGAGCGGGAAGGAGCGTGAAGGTCCTCACCCTCCTTCCCCAGGCGGGGCTCTGGGGGGGCCCAGTGGCGGGCCTTCGGACATCCAAGGCTCTGGCCGCCCTGGGAGTGGAACAGGAAATCTGCCTGGGCGGGGAGGGCCCCCTGGAGGAGGAGGTCCGCC
Organism: Planctomycetota bacterium; assembly: GCA_027011425.1. Lineage (GTDB taxonomy): Bacteria > Planctomycetota > UBA1135 > UBA1135 > JALUZX01 > JALUZX01. Next base: position 2,034 of record JALUZX010000528.1, on the reverse strand, counting down.
GGGCCGGTCTTCCGTTGTTTCGGATTTCCGCAAAAGGAAGGGCCCCCTCCCGGATATTGGCCGCCCTGGTCCTCCTTCACCGCAGAAAGCCCCTCCTGGTCCATGCCCACAGCGTGCTCGGGCTCTCCCGGGACTTCGCACTGGCCGCCCGGGTCCTGGGGATCCCCGTTGCCTGGCACGTTCACGAAGACCTGGGTTTCCCCAGGTACCGCAAGCGCCTGGGCGCCGTGCGGGCCCTTTCGTCCCTTGCTATTGCTGTCTCCCGGGTTCAACTCCACCACCTGGGAGGGATCCGGGCCCTGCACATCCCCAACGGGGTGGACCCGGCGGCCTTTCCCCCGCCCTCCCCCCAGGAGAGGGCCGAAGCGCGCCGGGCTCTTGGCCTGGGCCCCGGCCGGTTCGTGGTGCTCTTTCTGGGGAGGATTTGCCAAGACAAGGGGTGTCACATCCTCGCCCGGGCCCTGGAGTCCGCTTTCCGCAGGGAGAAATCCATCTTCGGCCTCTTCGCCGGCCAGGGAAAGGAGGAAGATCTCCGGGAGATCGGGGTAATGTTTTCCGGGGAGGAAGAATCCCCGGGCAGGCTCCTCCCCCCCTCCCCGCGGGTCCTTCCCTTGTTGCACGCGGCGGACCTCCTGGTGCTTCCCTCCCGGAGGGAGAATTGTCCCCTCGTGGTGCTCGAAGCCCTTTCCACGGGACTTCCCGTCCTCGCCTCCCCCGAAGGGGACCTTCCTCATATTCTCTCTGGGAGAAACGGAGGAAGGCTCCTTCCTCCCCAGGGGCACTTGGATCCGGAAACCCTGGCCTCCTTCCTGGTCCGGGCCGCCCGGGGGGAAGGGCCCACCAGGGAGGTGGAAGGAGCCAGGGGCAGGGAAAGGGTGGTGCAAAGGTATTCCCTTGCCGCCCAGGCAGCCCGCCTCTACCACATCTTCGAAAATCTTGCTGGAAACTCCATGGAGGAAAAGCGCCCATGACCTTGCCGGAGAACAAGGAAAGACTCGCCGCCATGACCGTCCGTTTCCTTGCAGCCGACGCCGTGGAAAAGGCCAAGTCCGGCCACCCGGGTATGCCCATGGGCATGGCCGAGGCGGCCGTGGCCCTCTGGTCCCGGTTCCTGGTCTTCGATCCCAAGGAACCCTTCTGGCCGGACCGGGACCGTTTCGTCCTCTCCGCCGGTCATGGATCGACCCTCCTCTACTCCCTCCTCCACCTGAGCGGATTTCCCTTGAGCCTGGAGGACCTCCGGAATTTCCGCCAGTGGGGAAGCAAGACTCCGGGCCACCCGGAAGCCTTCCACCCCCCGGGAGTGGAGACCACCACGGGCCCCCTGGGCCAGGGCTTCGCAACGGCCGTCGGCATGGCCCTGGCCGAACGAATGCTGGCGGCCCGCTTCAACCGGCCCGGCCGGGAGGTGGTGAACCACAGGACCTTCGTGATCGCCGGGGACGGGGACATGATGGAGGGGGTCACCCAGGAGGCGGCTTCCCTGGCGGGCCACCTGGGCCTGGGGAAACTGGTGGTCCTCTACGACTCCAACGGCATCACCATCGAAGGAAGCACCTCCCTGGCCTTCTCGGAGGACGTGCCGGCCCGCTTCCAGGCCTTGGGCTGGAAGACCCTGCGCGGCGTGGACGGGCAAGACCCGGACGCGGTGGCCCGCGCCTTGGAGGAGGCCCTGGCCCAGGAAGAGAGGCCCACACTGATCGAGGTCCGCACCACCATCGGTTTCGGGGCTCCCCACCTGGCGGGAACGGCCAAAGTCCACGGGGCCCCCCTGGGACCGGAGGAACTCAAGGCCGCCAAGGAAACCCTGGGCTGGCCCCAGGATCCGCCCTTCTTCGTGCCTCCCGGGGCGGCCGATCCCCTCCTTGAGGCCGCCGCCAGGGGGGGGGAGAGACGAAAAGAGTGGCAGGCCCTCCTGGGGGAATGGAAAGAAGAGGACCCCGAGGGCTTCGCCGCCTGGGAGGCGGCCCAGACCCGGGAGATCCCCAAGGACCTGGAGAAATACCTTCCCACCTTTCCCCCCGACCCAAAGGG
>JALUZX010000527.1 GCA_027011425.1 Planctomycetota bacterium | reverse complement strand
TGGACCTTCCCGCCGACCCCCTGGTGAAGAAGGCCCTCGAATCCCCGGGGGGTAGGCGTTTTGCCTGGTTCGCCCAGGGCATGGTGGCCGCCTCCCTGGAGAAGACCCCCAAGGGCGCCGTCGTCACCCTCTCGGACGAACGCTACGGCATGGGCCTCCAACCCGGCCGGGCCGTCTTCAAAGTCAAATTCTTCTTCGACAAAAAGGGCCGCCTCCTCGAAGTCCGCCCCCTCGACCGGGACCTCTCCACCGACTACCTCGCGGAGGTCCGCCTCCGCTGGCGCCTGCTCTGGGGATTGCCGATTTCCTAGATAGCGCAAACCTTATCCAGGGGGACGCCCGCCCCCCCTCTCAAGACTGCCAGTCGGCGTGGAAGGCGCCTTTCTTGTCTACTCTCTCGAAGGTATGGGCGCCGAAGTAGTCCCGCTGGGCCTGGATGAGGTTGGCGGGAAGGACGGCGCTCCTGTAGGCGTCGAGGAAGGAGAGGGTGGCGGACAGGGCGGGCAGGGGGATGCCGAGTTCGGCCCCGAGGGTTAGGGTTCTTCGAAGGGCCGGGACCCGTCCGGCTGCGCCGGCGGCGGTCTCCGGATGGAGGAGCAGGTTCTCCAGGCCCGGGTCTTCTTCGAAGACCGCCCGGATCTTCTCCAGGACCCCGGCCCGGATGATGCACCCCCCCCGCCAGATCCGGGCGATCTGTGCGAGGTCCCAGTCGTAGCCGCAGGCCCGGCCGGCCTCCCGCAGCAGGGAAAGGCCCTGGGCGTATCCGCAGATCCTGGCCAGGTAGAGGGCATTCTCCAGGTCCCTTTCCACCCCGTCCCGGTCCCCTTCGAAGGATTTCCCAGGGTCCAGCCGGAGGATCCGGGCCGCCCGGGTCCGTTCTTCCTTTCTCCCCGAGAGCATGCGCATCTCCAGGGCCGAGAAGAGCGCAGGCATGGGCACGCCTCTTTCCAGGCACTCCTCGGCGGTCCACTTTCCCGTCCCCTTCTGGCCCGCCCGGTCCAGGATCACCTCCACGAGCATCTTCCCCGTCTCGGGGTCCTTCTTCTCCAGGATCCTGGCCGTGATCTCCACCAGAAAAGAGGAGAGGATCCCCTCGTTCCACCGCCCGAAAAGTGCGGCCATCCTTTCGAAGGAATACCCGAGCCCCCGCCGCAACAGATCGTAGGCCTCGGCCAAAAGCTGCATCTCACCGTATTCGATGCCGTTGTGGACCATCTTCACGTAGTGCCCCGCTCCGCCCTTGCCGAGCCAGGCCACGCAGGGCTCGCCCTCCACCTTGGCGGCCGCCGCCCGGAGCATGGGTTCCACCCTCTCCCAGGCCGCCCGGGACCCGCCGGGCATGATGCTCGGCCCGAACCGAGCCCCCTCCTCGCCGCCCGAGATCCCCACCCCGAGAAAGTGAATCCCTTTCTCCTCCAGCTCCCGGGCCCTTCTTTCGGTGTCCTTGAAAAAGGAGTTCCCCCCGTCCATGAGGATGTCCCCTTCTTCCAGGTGGGGAAGGAGTGCGGCGATGGCCTTGTCCACCGCCTCCCCGGCCTTGACCATGAGCAGGATCACCCTGGGCCGCTCCAGGAGGGCGGCGAAATCCCCTGGGCCGTAGGCCCCCTCGATTTTCTTTCCCTTCGCTTCGCCGGCCAGGAAGGCCTCGGTCTTCGAGGCCGTCCGGTTGAAGACGGCCACCCGGAAGCCTTTTTCCTCCAGGTTGAGAACCAGGTTGCGGCCCATCACGGCCAGGCCCACCAGGCCCACGTCGCACTTGGTCATGGCAATCGTCCTCTTCTTGGTAAGGCGGAAAAACGGGAGAAGCCCCGTCAAGGGAAGAACTTACGGTAGATCTCCTCCTGGCGGGCCAGGATTTCCTCGTAGGCCCGGGCCGCCCCGGGATCGGGCTCCAGGACCTCCCCCAGGAAGGCGGGAGCCTGGGAAAGATCCTCCAAGGCCCCCAGGGCCTCCAGGGCCAGCAGGGCCGCCCCCCGGGCCGAGGCCTCCCGGACCCCGGAGAGGACCAGGGGGGCGCCAAAAGAGTCGGCGGTGATCCTCCGCCAGAGAGGCGAAGCCCCAAGAGCCCCGCCGCCGGCCACGACCTGGTGGTTCTCCCCCAGGAAGGGCCGGAGGGCCCGGTAGACCAGGGCCGCCCGAAGCGAGACCCCTTCCAGGA
>JALUZX010000526.1 GCA_027011425.1 Planctomycetota bacterium | reverse complement strand
TTCCGGCCCTGAGGGCCGCGGCGTCCACGAGCAGAAAAGAGACCAGGGCGAAAAAGAGGGCCGCCGTGGTCTGGAGGCCCTCGGCCATGAAGGGAAGGACCGAGGGAAGGAGGAGCCAGGCCGCCGCCGCCGAGAGAGCCACGGGCAGGGGAAAAGAGAAACGTCTCAAGAGCCAGGCAGCCATCAGGGAGGCCGTCAGGCCGGTGAAGAGAAGGGAGACCAGGGCGGCTGCCAGCATGGCGGATCGGGGCGTGACGGGGCCCGGGAGAAGCTTGAGCGCCCCCGTCACGGCCAGCAGGACCACGGGCCGGTCAATCGGGGTCTCTCCGAAAGGAATCTTCCCTTTTCCCAGGGCGAGTTGCTGGGCCGTCGCCATCATCAAGGCGGTATCGGGTTGAAGGGGTGAGGCCGAGGGAAGGGGAAGCCTGAGGGCGAAGGCCAAGGCCAGAGGAAAGAAGAGCGCCGCCGCCAGGGCGGCGGGCCCTCTCCCACCGGAGGGAGATGTTCCTTTCGGGGGAATCGAAGACGGATTTTCAAGGGACTCGTTCATCATGGTGAATCCTGGAGCGCATCCCGGACCTCCGCCGGGGTGGGAAAGGACCAGTATGAACCAGGACCCCCCAAAAGGGAAAGGGAACGGGGCCCCCCCGTTTTCCCTTTTTCGTGGACCGCCAGAAGGAGCCGCGGTAAAATCCGGGACTTTCCAAAAAGATCGTCTCGTTCCAGGACTGAGGAACGCGGGCGAAGGGCCAAAGTCCCCGGACGGAAATCCCATGGAATACGACTTCCCCTCCATTTTGAGACGCTTCGCCCTGGAAGGCGAACCCCGCAAAGTCGAACCCTTCGGCTCGGGCCACATCCACGAGACTTTCGCCGTCACCAACACGGCGCCGGGCGGAGAGGTCCGTTATATCCTCCAGCGGATCAACAAAAACATCTTCCCCGAGCCCGAGCCCCTCCAGGAGAACATCCAGAGGGTGACGGCCCACCTGGAGAGAAAACTCCGCGACCGGGGGATTCCCGACTACCGGAACCGGGTGCTCCGGCTCTTTCCCTCCCTTGATGGAAAGACCTACCACGTCGACGAGACGGGCCATTTCTGGCGGGTCTACAACATGATCGAAGGGGGCAGGACCTACGACCGGCTGGAAAACCTGGAACAGGCCTTCCAGGCGGCCAAGGCCTTCGGCCTCTTCCAGGCCGACCTCCAGGACCTTCCCGCCCCCCCTCTCCACGAGATCCTGCCCAGGTTCCACGACGGGCCCTGGCGCCACCAGCAGTTCAAGGCCGCCCTGGAATCCGATCCCCTGAACCGGGCGGCCAAGGCCCGGGAGGAAATCGCCTTCCTGGAGGAGAACGCCGGAATCTTCCAGGTCCTTCCCCGCCTCCAGGCGGAGGGGAAGATCCCGGTGCGGGTCACCCACAACGACACCAAGATCAACAACGTGGTCCTCTCCGACGCCACGGGCGAGGCCCTGGCCGTGATCGACCTGGACACGGTCATGCCCGGACTCTCCCTCTTCGACTTCGGGGACATCGTTCGGACCACCGTAAGCAACTCCGACGAGGACGAGATGGACCTGGAGAAGGTGCGGGTGGACCTGGACCGGTTCTCTGCGGTTCTGCGGGGCTTCCTGGAGGGAGCGGGCTCTTTTTTGAACGAGACCGAGAGGTCCCACCTGGTCTTCTCGGGAAAGGTGATCACCCTGACCATCGGCACCCGGTTCCTCACGGACTACCTGGCAGGGGATGTCTACTTCCACGTCCACAGGCCCGACCACAACCTTCACAGGGCCCGCACCCAGTTCAAACTGGTCCAGTCCATCATGGAGAACGAGGAGGCCATGAACCGCCTGGTGGAGGAGGTCTGACCGCCATCTCGCGCCTCCTTCCCGCCTCCCCGGAGAAAAACTGCTCTTCCGGAGGCAGTCTTTACACCTTCATTACCTGGAAGGACCCGCTCCCCTGTCCCCAGCCCGCCTCTCCTCCAGTAAAATCAAGAGTTGTCCCAAAAAAAAGGAGCCGGGCAATGAAACGGGCGAACCCCATCCTCTCCGCCTTTTCCGTTCTCCTGCTCTCCGCCTCCCTGCTTCCCGCCCAGCACGTCAAGTACGGCCCCTGCGGGCTCCCCCCCGAGAGGAAGCCCCAGCGCATCAAGG
>JALUZX010000525.1 GCA_027011425.1 Planctomycetota bacterium | reverse complement strand
CTCCGAAGAAGCTCCCCCTGGCCCTGCCGGAGATCGGCGAGGAGGAGATCGCCGAGGTGATCGCCTGCCTGAGGTCGGGATGGATCACTTCCGGCCCCAGGGTGAAACGCTTCGAGGCGGATTTCGCCGCCAAGGTGGGGGCGTCCCACGCCCTGGCCTTTTCTTCCTGCACCGCCGCCTTGCACGTGGCCTTCCGGGTCCTGGGCGTGAAAGAGGGCGTTGACGTCGTCCTTCCCCCCTTCACCTGGGCCTCCACGGCCAACATGGTCGTGGCCTGCGGGGGACGGCCGGTCTTCGCCGACATCGATCCCGTCACCTGGAACCTTTCCCCAAAGGCGGTGGGCGCCGCCCTCACCCCGGCGACGAAACTCGTCGCGGCTGTCCACTACGCGGGTCTTCCCGCCGACCTGGACGGGATCGCCCGGGTCCTTCGCGAAAAGGGGCGGGAGGACGTGAAGATCCTGGAGGACGCGGCCCACGCCGCGGGAGCTTCCTACAAGGGCCGGCCCGTCGGATCGGACGGAAACCACACTGTCGCGGCCTGCTTCTCCTTCCATCCCATCAAGAACATGACCACCGGCGAGGGGGGCATGCTGGTCACGGGCGACGGGGAGACCGCCCGGGAGGCCGGGCTCTGGCGCTTCCACGGCGTGGCCCGGGACGCGTATACGGCCTACAGCGGGAAGGCCCCTCCTCCCGGGGGATACGATATCGTCCTTCCGGGCTTCAAGTACAACATGACGGACATCCAGGCGGCGCTCGGGATCCACCAGTTGAAAAAACTGGACCGGATGAACGCCAAGAGGGCCGGCCTGGCCCGGGCCTACCGGGCGGCCCTGGCGGACCTGGAGGGCCTGGAGATTCCCGGGCGGGCGCCCTATGAGTATGTCCACTCCCACCACCTGTTTCCCCTCCTCGCCCCGGCGGGGGACGGAAGCCTCGAAGGAGGAGCCGCCGAGAGAGTCCGCGTCGTCCGGGCTCTCGCGGAACGGGGGATCGGAACGGGAAGGCACTTCGAGGCGGTCCACCTGGCCCGGTTCTACAGGGAGCGGTTCGGAACGGGGCCCGGGCTTTGTCCCGTGGCCGAGAGGGTGGCCTCCCGGGTCCTCTCCCTTCCCCTCTACCCGGGCATGGAGGTGGAGGACGTGGAGCGGGTGGCCAAGGCTTTGAAGGAGGTGTGGCGGTCGTGAAGGTTTCCGTGGTGATTCCCGTCTTCAACGAGGAGCGGAACCTGGGGACCCTCTGGGCGCGGCTGGAGCCGGTGCTCGCGCCCTACGACGCCGAGGTGATCTTCGTGGACGACGGGAGCGCGGACCGCTCCCTGGAGATCCTCCGGCGGATGGCGCAGGAACATCCCGACAGGATCAAGGTGATCTCCTTCAACCGCAACTACGGCCAGCACGCGGCCGTCCTGGCCGGGATCGAGGCGGCCGGGGGAGACGTTGCGGTGACCCTGGACGCGGATCTCCAGAATCCGCCCGAGGAGATTCCCCGGCTCCTGGAGAAGGTGGATGAGGGCTACGACGTTGTGGGAACCTGGCGGATGCGGAGGAAAGACACCTTCTTCCGGCGCTGGGCCTCGCGGCTCTCCAACCGGGTCACGGCCAGGCTGCTCGGCGTGCCGCTCAAGGACTTCGGGTGCATGCTCCGGGCCTACCGGCGGGACGTGGTGGACTCCATGAAGTCCTGCCGGGAGCGCTCCACCTTCGTGCCCGCCCTGGCCTGCAAGTTCGGGCGGCGGATCACGGAGATCCCCGTCTGCCACGCCGACCGGCCCGGCGGGGATCCTTCCCGGTATTCCCTCCTGAAGCTTTTGAAGCTCCAGGCGGATCTCTTGACGGGCTTTTCCAGCGCCCCCCTCAAGCTGGCCACCCTGATCGGTCTTGTCGTGGCCTTCCTCTCCATCGTGTTCGGCGTCTATCTCGGCATCCGGCGCCTCGTGGTGGGCCCCGAGAACGAGGGGGTCTTCACCCTCTTCGCCGTCCTCTTCTTTCTCATGGGGGCGAGTTTCCTGGCCATGGGGATCATGGGGGAATACCTGGCTCGGATCTACGACGAGGTGCGGGCCCGGCCCCGGTCGGTGATCAAGGAGAGGATCAACTTCCCCGCCGTCCTGCCCTCCTCTTCAGGGCCGGGAGCGCGGGAGGAAGCGGGTGGAA
>JALUZX010000524.1 GCA_027011425.1 Planctomycetota bacterium | reverse complement strand
GTTCCGGGCTAATGGTTGATGTTTCCCATTTCCACGAAACTATTAGATTCTTTGGAAAACTCTAATCCTCGATGAGCCGGATGCTCACCCGGGTCCGGTAGAGCCGATCCCCGATGCGCCGGGGCGGGCCGAAGCCGAGGAGCCTGGTCTCCCCGGGCCGCATCAAGTACCGGCGGTTCCAGTGGACCCAGCGGAGGTCGGGCGCCTCGATCGTTCCGCACTTGGTGATTTCCGCCGACGGGATCCGGCGGAACCCAAGCAGGCTCTGTTCCAGGATGTCCAGCTTCACGGCGCAGACCTCCCCGGCCGGATCCACCCGGACCAGGATCTGGGAGCCGTCGAAGGTTCTTTTGACCTGGGGATCGGATATTTCCGTTTTTGCCGCGACTTCTTCATCATAATCGGAAACATAATTCTCTTCTTCTCCAAGAAGGACGAAGGCCGATCTCCCCCCAAGGCAAGGGATTACGGTAGGCAAGCCCAGGAGCGTCCAATCTTTCTCTTCCACGCCGTAAGGCTCGACTGGAATCTTCTCCCGGATGACTTCCATGCGGAACTTTCGTTGGAATCCCTTGTATATGCTTTCTGCAAGAGAAATCGCTCGATTCAATACTTCCTTTGGGCCTTTCAGGAAAATTCCTGTATTCATCTGGAGAAAATTCAAACGGTCGAATTTGTCCCCCTTCAAGATATCCAGGAAGAAATCGCATGAGGGGTAGGATGAGGCCCATTTGTTATCGAAGAAGCCCACGCTGAAAGATGTTGAGGTGTAAATGGGGGAGAGGATAGCCCTTCCTTCCGGAAAGTCGGGAGTCGGATCCAGGCGTTTTGCCAGGAGGAGAACCCTCAGGTTCGGTCTCCTCCAACCCCCGGGAGCCATGAGGAGGGCCAGGCGATCCTTGAAAGAAAGGGAGAATTCCATCTGGAGGTTTTCGATCCTGGCCTTTTCAATGATCATCCTGGGGCGGATCGTCTGGAGTCCCATCGCCTTCGGCGAGGCCTTGGGCTCCTGGAAGATCACCAGGCCCGAGATTTCCGTGGCGTTACACCTGAAGGACGGCGTTGGCGCAAGGGCCAGCCCCTGGTTCAGTTTCAAAGTCCTGGTTTCAGGGTTGGCAATGGATGCCTTCTGGGCGATTTCCACCTCCAAGTCCGGAATGAAGGAGACGGAGCGGGTCTTTCCCAGGAAAATGGAGTCCCATGCCATGCAATTCCCCCTCGCAATATGGAGGACCCGGCCAAACCGGCCGTTTTCAATCTCCTGGAAAATCGCCTCTCCGCGGGTGGGATCCAAGACCTGGAAGGGCTTGTCCGTCCGATTGCGGGGGGCCAGAAAAAGCACGGCCTTGAAGGAATATCTCGGTCTCAACCCTTGCTGGAGCGTCCGTAAGTATTCTTCAATCTTTTTCATTGCCTCCGGTGTTTGGGAAACCATGATCCTGTCGGGAGGGGTGTCCAATGCGCTATCCACTTTTCGAATCGATTCCCTTGATTGGGTCCCAAGTTTTTCTCCCGCCCAGCAAGAAAGGATTTCTTTCAAATCGCCCGGTGATGCGAAGGGCTTTGAGGCATCTGGATCACAGGGGAGCCAGTGAATCGGCATAGAGGACAACAAGAGTGCTTGGGGCGGTTTGGAATCAGGTGGGGGAGTCCATGGAAGGAAAATACGGCCGATGAGAGGATTGGAGTCCCTTAGCTTTTCCCCCAGCAGGGCCGGGAGGGTGAAGATCCGGACCTGGAAGGCGGGGGGCGCTTTTTTCTGCAGGGGCTTTTTCGGCGCCGGCGGCGCGGGGCTTCCCAGAAGCAATGCGGCGAGAAGGCAGGGCGTGATCATGGCGATCCTCCCGTGGTTTGGGTTGGGTCTGGAAGAAAAGAGCGCGGATCAGGTCCCTCCCCCGCCCCAGAGGGAGAGGGGGTCCAGGATCTTCCGCAGATTTTCAAATTCCAAACGAAGGTATTTGGTTACTCCTCCCTTTTCTTTCTCCTCCAGCATGGCCAGGAGGGCCGCCGCGGCCCTGGGGGAAAGGGCGCGGAACCAGTCCTTTCCTTTTCTCCTGGATTCGGCGGACCGAAGCGAGCCCTCCAGGTAGAGGTCCAGGAAGAAGGAGAGGGAGGGCTTGTCGCCCGTGGCCAGGGCCTCCCGGGCGGCTTCCTCCTGGAG
>JALUZX010000523.1 GCA_027011425.1 Planctomycetota bacterium | reverse complement strand
GCCCCACCGTCCGGATCCCGAGGCGGAAGAAGAGTTCCGCCGTGCGCCGTCCCACGCCCGGTAACCGGGTGACAGGATATCCCTCCAAAAAGGACCGCTCCTTTCCGGGGGGAACGAAGAAGATGCCTCCCGGCTTGGCCCGGTCCGTGGCCAGCCGCGCCACCGTCCGGGTCCGGCCGAGCCCCTGGGAGACGGAGAGCCCCGTCTCGGCCTTCACCTCGGCCTTCACGGCCCGGGCCGCCCCGAGGGGGTCTTCCGGGATCCCCGAGAAGTCGGCGTAGAAATCGTCCAGGGAGACCCGTTCCACCAGGGGGGTGTGGCGCCGGAGCACCTCTTCAACCCTCTCGCGGAAAGACGCGGCCCGGGCGGAATCGCCCTCCACCACCACCAGGTCCGGACAGATCCGCCGGGCCCGGCTCATGGTCATGGCCGCCCGGACTCCCCGCCTCTTGGCCTCGAAAGAACAGGAGGCCACGATCCCGGAGCCCACCGCCACGGGCTTCCCCCGAAGCCCGGGATCGGCGACCTGCTCCACCGAGGCCAGGAAGGAGTCGATGTCCAGGTGCAGAACAAGGGGATCTCTACGCATCTCTCGTCCTTGCAAGCAGTTGAGTTCAGTCCACCCCCATGGACCACCCATGGGTTCCCTAACCTAACACCACCCTAATCGACAGGCAACCCCCTGTTCCCTGAAAAAATCTTCTCCCCCCGGCCGGGCCCCTTCGAACCCGGGGGGACGTCACGAATGCGGGCGGGCCCCGCCGCCTGCGCATCCCTGCAGGAACCCTCCAGACCGTTTATGAAAACCCGGAAGGGCCGCCCCGAAGAAGGAACAGTCCCGCCTTGTTCCACCTCCGCGTCTTTCCTACAATGAAGCGCCCCGAACCAAGGCGACGGATGCGTTGTTTTTCAACAAGGAGGCATGGGAAAAATGAAAAGGCCGGTGATCCTCTCTCTTTTGCTTTTCCTTCTCTCCACCGGGATCTGCGCCCAGGGCCTCGTGGCGCCCCCCAAGCTGGGCAAGTTCGCCAGGGATCCCCTCTTCAACGCCCCCAACGTTCCGGGAAAGACCTTCTCCCAGATCCACATCATCCCTTATCCCGGGAAACCCGGCAAATACATCGTTGGAATGACGGTGAATTCCGGTCTCCCCGGCGCGTGGGGAGGAAAGGGCGGCGGTGACCTCTTGACCGGCGTATACGACATCCGGACCGACAAATTCACCCCCGACAAGAACGCCGCCTTCCTCAACTCCCGCCGCACCGAGTTCGGGCTCACCTTCCACCACGACGGCCTCCTGGCCTACTTCGAGTCCAGCCGAAACGGAAAATACACCGGATACCTGGCCAAAAGAAAAAGCCTCCAGGAGCCCTTCTCCATCGTCGGGCCCATCCAGGGCCTGCCCAGGCAATCCTTCTGGGACGGCTCCCTGGCCGACGTGAACGGCAAGCTTCACCTGGTGCACGTCTACAAGCATGACATCGCCATTTCCCCCTTGGACCCATCCAAGCCGGCCTTGACGGGGAGCCCGAAAATCGTGGTCAAGACTCCCGCCCATGGGAGAGACGCCAATTCCCCCACACCCATCGTGGATTCCCGGGGTGAACTCATCGGCTTGAGCCACCACGTGATGGTCAACGCCAACGACCACTGGCTCTCCTTCGACCTTGACCCCTCCACGCCGGCCCTTCCCTTCATCACGACCCGGAATTGGATCAACAACGGCGGCTACATCGCTGGGACTTTCTACGACGCGGATTCAGCCAGCTCGGGCTACCACGTCTCCAGCGTCAGGGCCCTCTGGCTCGCCGGCGGGACCGCCTCCATCGGAAAGAAGATGGAAGTGGCCGCATACATCCCCGTCCAGGGCGTCCATCCCGTCCCCTGGGTCTTCTCCTTCCTCCTGCTTTCCACGGACTTCCGGAAATCCCCGGCTGTCATTCCCGGAGTGAGGGGAAAACTGGGCCTGTCGGCGGCCTTCCTCACCACTTTCTCCCTGGGAGTCCACGATCCCCTCTCGGGCAAGGCCTACACCTACATCGACGTCCCAGGCGACCCGGCCCTGAAGGGCACGGCCGTCCCCGCCCAGTGCCTGTCCGTGGAGCCCGCCACGGGCATGCTGGCCCTGACCAACACGGCGGCCCTCACCGTCCGCTAAGGATC
>JALUZX010000522.1 GCA_027011425.1 Planctomycetota bacterium | reverse complement strand
TCCCACGAAGAGGTCCAGGTCCCCGTCCCGGTCGACGTCGGCGGCCAGGAGGAGGGCCGTTGAATCCGCCAGGCCGGGCATGGCCTTCTTCAAGAGAGTGAAGGTTCCGGTTCCATCGTTGGCGAGGAGCAGGTTTTTCCCGGCCTCCGGCCCGCTCCCCCGGCAGCCGAAGAGGAGGTCCAAGTCCCCGTCTTCGTCCATGTCGGCCAGGAGGACCGATGTCGGGTAGCCGGAAAGGGCGGGAATCCGCTTCAAAGGCGCCAGGGAGAATTTCCCCTTTCCGTCGTTCAAGTAGAGCACCGGCTGGGGATATTCCGGAAGGACGATGTCCACGTCACCATCGTTGTCCACGTCTCCAAAGGCCGATGTGGCGGGAGGGCTGGTCCGCGAAGGAAGCAAGGGGAAGGTCATGTCCGTGAACTTTCCCTTGCCGTCGTTCAGGAAGAGGCGGGGTTGACTTTTCGTCTGTAAAAAGACGTCCAGGTCCCCGTCCCCGTCGGCGTCCAGAAGACTGGGATAGCCTTTGAAACCGGTTCCCGGGAGATTCGAGGAGGTGGCCTCGGTGAACTTCGCCTTTCCCTGGTTGAGAAGCAGGACCAGGTGGTACATGTAGGACTTGGTGCAAGCCAGAAAATCCAGGTCCCCGTCGCCGTCCAGGTCTCCCAGGGCGATCGCGGCGGAGCCGAAGGATACCGGAGGAAGGGATGTGGACGAGACGTCCCGGAACGCGGCCTTGCCGTCGTTGAGGAGGACCCGGGGCGGGCCGTATCTCCCCACGAGGAGATCCAGGTCGCCGTCCCCGTCCAGGTCGCCCGGGACCACGGAAATCGGGGCCTTGAGGGGAGGGAGATTGGAAGGGGGCGCCTGCCGGAAAAGGCCGTATCCGTCGTTGAGGAGGAGCCTGGAAGGAAGCTTGTAATCCAAAGTGAGGAGATCCGGATCCCCGTCTCCGTCGAAATCCCCGAAGCAGGCCCCCATGGTCCATCGGCGTTGGGAGCCGAGGATCCCGGCGGACAGGTCCAGGAACCGGCCTTTCCCGTCGTTCAAGAGGAGGCGGTCGTCTACTTTCTCCCCCCAGGCCAGGAGATCCAGGTCCCCGTCCTTGTCGAGATCGGCCAGGCGAAGAGCAGAGACGATCTCCCAGGAGAAGGCCGTTCCAGGCGCGGTGGACTCATGGAAGACCCCTTTTCCGTTGTTCAGGTAGACGACTCCTTTCGCTCTTCTGGCCAAGTAAGTGTCCCGGTAGAACGAGGCGAAGACGAGATCCGTGTCGCCGTCTCCGTCGATGTCGCCCGCGTCCATGGAGGTTAGGTTGTAAGTCTTGGAAGGCATGTGAGACGCGGTGGCGTCTTTGAAATATCCCTTTCCGTCGTTCAGGAAAAGCCGCGAGACGGCGCCGGTGTTGGCGAGCAGGATGTCGATGTCCCCATCCCTGTCGAAGTCCCTGGTGAAGACACCGATGGTCCGGGCTCTTGCAGTGGGAAACCTTCCAGGGACGGAACGAAAAGTGCCCTTCCCGTCGTTGAAGTAGACCCGGCTCGGGTCCAACATGTTTCCTGTCACCAGGTCGAGGTCCCCGTCTCCATCCAGGTCGGCCAGGGCGATGGCCCGGGTCGAGGATCTGGTTCCGGGCATCATGGTGTAAGGGGCCTTGGAAAACCGGCCCTTGCCGTCGTTGAGGAGGAGGGCGTTGGGGCCTCCCCCGATTCCCAAGACGAGGTCGAGATCCCCGTCCTTGTCCACGTCGGAAAGCCTTACGTCCCAGGTCCTTCCGTAGACCTGGGGAAGATTCGAGGCGGATGCGTCCTTGAAGAAGCCCTTCCCCTGGTTGAGGAGCAGAAGGTTCTGGGTGTTCTGGGAAGTCCGACCGTAGACCCCGACGACCAGGTCCAGGTCGCCGTCCTTGTCGACGTCCCCGGCGGCAAGGCTTGTCGCCCTGGTTTTGAGGTTCGGCATGCGGGATGCCGTGACGTCGTGAAAGACGCCGTAGCCGTCGTTGAGGTAGAGGCGGACGGGGTCCTTGAAGACGGCGGAGCCGGCGATGAGGGAAGAGACGATGATGTCCGTGTCCCCGTCTCCGTCGAAATCCCCTGTGACGGATGCGCTGGTGGGCTCGAAAAGGCGGGGTAGGTAGGCGGGGCCGTCCGCCTGGAAGAGGGGGGACCCGGTTTGGGCCCTCGTTTCCCCCGGGGAAGGGGGCAACAGAAGAAAGAGCGAGGAGAGGGCGAGGGTTTTCAGGGGATTCATCTCTGTTCTTCTCCTTTTCAGCGCCAACGGATCCGGTCGGCGAAGAGGTTGGTGAACCGGCTCGCGGTCAAGGGACCGGGGCCCACGATCAGCGACTGGAAGAAGAGGCGGACCCCGGCGAGGGCTGAATCCCTGGGGACGGGGAAGGAGAGGGTCCTCTTTCCCGAGGAGGGAATGCTTCCGGCGTAAAAGGCAAGGAGGAAGGCCGGGTCCACTCCCAGGGTCCCGAAGGGAGGCATGGGAGTCTTTTTTGACAAGGGTGAAAGGAGCAGGACCGCCGAGGCTCCCCGGGGGCCGTAGATGTCCAGGTCGTAGGGGTTCCCCATCCGGGGGGCGAAGACGGCGTCCACCTGGCGCAGGGTGTTCCGCCAGAAACCAAGTCCCTGATCCCTGGAGATGATGTCGATGTCCCCGTCTCCGTCCAGGTCGCCCGCCCCGAGGACGCCCCCGTCCTGGAATCCCGTCTTGGCAGGGAACATGGCCGCCGTAGCGTCGGTGAACCGGCCTTTGCCGTCGTTGAGGCAGATCCGGTCCTGCTTAGTGTTTCCGAAAAGGATGTCCAGGTCGCCGTCTCCGTCCACGTCCTCGAGAAGGACGGTGTAGGTGGAGTCCGGGTAGGAGGGGAGAAGGGCCTTGGTGGCGTCGGAGAACTTCCCCTTCCCGTCGTTCAGGAGAAGGCGGTTCTGGCCCCCATAGGTTCCCGCGAGGCCCACCACGAGGTCCAGGTCGCCGTCGCCGTCCACGTCCCCCAGGGCCACCGACGTGGAGGGATCGTTGGCAGAGGGCAGGCGCCCCGCCGTCCCGTCCAGGAACCTGCCCTTGCCGCTGTTCAGGTAGAGGCGGTCCTGGGCCTTGTAATTGGCCGTGACCAGGTCCAGGTCTCCGTCGCCGTCCACGTCCCCCAGAGCGAGGCCGTAGGTGTTGGCCCTGAGCGGTGGGAGGTGGGTGGAGGTCGCGTCGGCGAACCCGCCATACCCGTTGTTGGCCAGGTAGACGTTCTGGCCGTACTTGGCCAGGATCAGTTCCGGTTTTCCGTCTCCGTCAAGGTCTCCGGCCGCGGCCGCCCGGGAATAATTCCTGAGGGAAGGAAGGGCCGCCAGGGAGACATCCTTGAAGCCTCCCTTCCCGTCGGACAGGTAGAGCTTGTCCCGCGGGGAGGACCCAAGGAACAAGTCCAAGTCGCCGTCACCGTCCGTGTCGACGGGAAGGATACAGTAGGTGTGGTCCTTGTTCCCGGGAAAAGAGGAGGGCCCGGCCCGGAGGAAGTTTCCGTTTCCGTCGTTGTAGTAAAGGGCGGTCGCGGAAGAGCCCGTCGAGCCGAGAACCACATCCAGGTCCCCGTCCCGGTCCACGTCCGCCAGGGCCAGGGACATGAAAGCGTCCTGGCGCCAGGAGAAGGGCGAGTCCGTCAAATCCAGGAGCTTGCCCCGGCCGTCGTTGATCCAGAGGCGATTCCTCTTGTGGAAGTTTCCGATCACCGCGTCGGGGGCGCCGTCGCCGTCGATGTCCCCTACGGCCAGGCACTTGGTCACGTCCGCCCCCCCGGGGAGTTCCGCCGTGCGATCGGTGAAACGGCCTTTCCCGTCGTTCGTAAAGAGCAAAACCTTTTGCTCCGGGTATGAACCCCCCGTGGCGGCCAGGATGTCGAGGGAGCCGTTGCCGTCGAAGTCGGCCAGGGCCAGGTCGTTGATTCGGCCCTTGTGGGCGGGGAGGTTGGAGGAAGGCGCCTCGGAGAATTTCCCCTTTCCGTCGTTGAGGAAGAGGCGGAGGGGGGCGGTGGACCAGGCGAAGAGGATGTCCGGGTCCCCGTCGCCGTCCACGTCTCCCACGGCGAAGGAATCGGCGTGGATCTTGGAGGGCGAAAAGAGAGCCGACGTGGAATCCTGGAACACGCCCTTTCCGTTGTTCAGGTAGACCTTGGCGAGGATCCCCGCGAGAAGGATGTCCAGGTCCTTGTCGCCGTCCAGGTCCACGAGTTGGATTTCTTTTCCGGGAAGGAACAGGCCGGAGATCCTGGAGGCGGTTTCGTCCTTGAAACCCTTGGTCCCGTAGTTGACCAGGATCTTGGAATTTCCGGAGTCGTTCCCAACCAGGACATCCTGGTCCCCGTCGCCGTCCAGGTCCCCCGCCGCGAGGTCTCTCGTGTAATCCTTGGATTGGGGCAGGAGAACGGCCGTGACGTCCTTGAAACCGCCTTTGCCGTCGTTCAAGTAGAGGCGGTTCTGGACCCGCGGGCCCTTGCCGAAGAGGATATCCAGGTCTCCGTCACCGTCGGCGTCGAAGAGAAGGACGGCGTAATTGTCGCCTCGCCACCACTGGGAGATCGTCCTTGGAGTCATGTTCCTGAACCGGCCCGGGCCCGCGTTGAAAAAGAGAGAGGGTTTCGAACTCGACCCCACCACCAGGTCGGGAAGGCCGTCCCCCGTCAAATCACCCAAGGCCAGGGAATAGGTCCCGCCCGACCTCCAGGGCAGGTTGTACCTGGTCATGTTCACGAATTTCTGCTGGCACCGAAGCCCGGTCCCCAAGGGAAGAAAGGGGAGGAGAAAAAAACATAAAAGGAAAGAAAACCGAGAGCGGCGCATGACTCCTGACCTTTTCTTGGAGTGATCCCTGCATTTCTGAAAGAAAAGGGGATTTTATAGAAATTGGGAGAAAAGTCCAGTCACCAGGGGCGGCGGCTGTGGAGAAGAAAGAGTTCGAAATTGTCCGTCTTTGCCTCGTGGATCATGTCGACCCACATGCCCCCTGGAAGGGGCCAGGGTACGGAAGTTGCGGAGGGCCCTGAACGATTTCCCAACCAACGGGCCTTCGGCCCAACGAGTGTCCACACCGCCAGGCAACTCCAGGGCCCAAAGGCGAAACCTGATGAATCACTCTGGCCAACAACCATGTCCGGAAAACGGTGGGGTGACCGGATTCAAAACCGAAATGATAGCGGCGGATGAGTTGATGTTTCTGGGAGATGCCGGTATCCTTCCGGTAATACCCGGCTGGGGACGGAAAGGACACGACTATGGATTTTTCTGAAAGGACGCTGGTGAGGGCTCGATTTGGTGGCTCAAGAACCAGGTGCTGCCTCCGATGGCGGAATCCCGGGAAGGCAACCCACTCAGTTTGTCTGTTCACCGTATTCAGGGCAATTCGGACAATCCTGGCCTTTGTTTCTTTGACCGTAATCTTTTCTTGCGATTTTGTGCAGACTATGGATGGGGTTTATTTTAAAGAAGGCGCCCCCCCTGATTGGTCTGTTATTCTGGTTGAAAAGGGTGGAAACCCCAATGATCCAAGGTCCTGGCAAGTGGGCCTCGGACCTAAAAGGGCCTTGGGGAAATGGCCGGTTATGGAGATAGCTGGGTTTATGAATAAGCTTTGCCCATTGAGCCCAATCGGGGTAATGTTTCAAAAGAAGGATTTGGAAAGAAAAATGCTCGTCGTATTTTCACCAAACGACCTTTGTCTAATGGGCGGAAATCCATATTTCTGTGGAGGCTTCCTTCTTCTTTTGGGCGAGGGAAAGAATTGAAATCCATACTATTCAGCTTAATCCTCCTCATTAGAGGATGCTGCTCCTACGAGGTTATGGTGTATCCTCCCTTTCGTGAAGTGGGCCTGGTCCCAAGAAAAGAGGACCCAAGCCGGGCTTGCGCCCGTGTTTTCGAGGAGTTGAAGATACTCAAGGTGGCTGTAAAAGAAGCCCGGTTTTTGGATGATCAGGGGCAGGCCTCGCCGATCGACTGGAAGAAGGGCGCGTTGGGAACGGTGATTTTGTCCCTTCCATCCAGAAAATACCATTCATGGCTCTCAGGGAAAGGGGCTATATGCGTTAAAGCTGAGTATAACGACAGGCTCTATGAGGAACGTGTTTGTATCCAGGATCTTTTGAAGCGGGCGGAAAAGGGGGGAATGGAAATCCTGTTGAGAACCGTTTCCGATTCCTCCGGAATAATACTTCTCAATTTCTGGAAGCCGGTAAAGGAAGATTTGTGATTTCGAACCACTTCGCCCCGGCCATTTCCAGTCGGCAGACTTTCTAAAAAAAGAAAGGGATGGCAGCAAATGGAATGGGACCCAAGAGAGGTGTTTGATGTGTCAAAAGACTGGTTTCCTCCGTCGACGGAAGAGGAAAGAGAAAATGAGTTTGAGCTGATACGCGCGAAAATAAAGCATCTCCTCGAGGAATATGGGTGGTTTGATGATACCTGCCTTCTTGGGTGGGATGGGGAAGATAGAACGATTCACGTCATCCTGGAGCCTTTCGAGCTTCCCGGGGTTTACCAGGTTCCTTGGGTCGAAGCTTTGTTCGAGATTATTCGTAATCATAAACCTCTAAATTTCTGGAGGATAAGGGTAGGTTGGGGGCACGGTGCTGTTTTCGGTTACGTTCTTTGTTCCCTTGGATGGAGTGTGGGTGAAAAGGGCGGAGGCTACCCGGACGCCAAGGAGGCCCTCGAATGCGAACTCATGAAGCTGGTGGATCGTTATGGGCTTCAGGTCGCGTATTCGGAGAAATTCTGGGCCTGGGAAAAAGGGCTCGTTCGGAAGAGGTTTCTTGGGGACGGGCAGGAGGGCGGCCCCGCCCTGGTGGTTCGTTATCGCAACAAGATCCCTTTCGTGGGCGAGGCGATGGGTGATGTCCGATTTGGGTTCTTCGATCCCCTGGCCGACTGTTTTTCCGTGTGGGCTTTTTTCCCCTGGAAGGGGCCCTTTGATTTTCGGGAATGTCCGGAATTTTTAGAGTGGGAAGACGGAAAAGAAGAAGAGATTTACTTCCGCGCATATGTGCGTTCCGGGGAAAATGAGAAGGCGAAAATACCGGAAGAGCTTCCTGGACAGCGGTGCGCGGTAATCGTCAATCGGGAAGGACCTCTTGGAGGGAAAAGGGAAATCCGTTTTTTCCCAAACCCTGAGTCATATGTCGATTTGGAGGAAAAGGAGGGGGTGGTTTTCAATTTTATTTTCGAGAGCTTGGAAGACATACGGAAGGAGTTTGTCTTCAAAAAGGAAAACGTGGTTCATCGCGTTCCGGTGGATTTCCATGTTGTCGATCTTGAAATGGACTTCCGGCCCGATTGGGCCGGGGATATCTTTGGGTGATAAAGAGGGCCTTCTTTCAGGCTTTTGGGGGCTCCAAGGCCTATTGCTTGTAGAGGCCGAATTCGCTTAGGGCGGGGCAGACGGGGCCGGTGAGGCGGAGGCGGACTTTGGTGGTGGTGACGGGTTTTCCCCGCCTGAGGCTGCGAATGCCGATGGCCTTTCCCTCTCAAGAAGGGGACGAAGCTGGACGGATCCACCTGGGTGGAGAGGCTCTTCGGAAACAGCCGGGATGGGGCCCTTGTGGAATACCGGGACGGGACCGGCTTGACCCGGACCTACGAGATGGATTCCCTGGGCCGTCTCTGGAAGGCCTTCTTCCCGGGGAACAAGGAAGTGATCTTCACCTACGACGCCGAGAACCGGGTGACCCAGGCGGAATACCTGGTGGGAGGAGTCTCGAAGGCCGCCTTCCACATCCAGAGAGACC
>JALUZX010000521.1 GCA_027011425.1 Planctomycetota bacterium | reverse complement strand
GGAGGATAGAATCCCAATCCTCCACCGGCGGCGGTCCCGGGCTTCCCGGGAGGAAAGGCGAAACGACCATGACCAGGACCTTTCTCGTGAGATACGACCAGGCGCGGGTGGAAACCCGCGAACTCGGGGAGCCCGGCGAGGCCTTCCCCCTGGGAGATGGGCCCGGGACCGCCTGGCTCCACGTCCGCGGCCTGGAGGACAGGGAGACCCTGGAGCGGATCGGGGAGAGACTGGGCCTCCATCCCCTGGTCATGGAGGACATCCTCAACTCGGGCCAGAGGCCCAAGGCGGAGGTCTTCGAGGGATACATCTTCCTGGTTCTGAAGATCCTGGGCTTCCACTCGGGAAAGGGGATTCTGCAGGAGCAGGTGAGCCTGGTTCTGGGGAGGAACTTCCTGGTCACCTTCCAGGACGGAAAGAGCCCTCTCCTGGACCCCTTGAAGCAGAGAATCCAGGAGGGGGCGAACCGGATCCGGAAATCCGGGGCGGACTACCTGGCCTATGCCGTGATGGACCTGGTGGTGGACGGGTATTTCCAGCTCCTGGAAGGCTTCGACGAGGAGATCGAAAGGCTGGAGGACCGGGTGGTGGCCCGGCCGGGCCAGGAGGTGGTGAAGGACCTCCATCGCCTGCGCCGCCGCCTGATCCTGCTCAGGAAATCGGTCTGGCCCCTCCGGGAAGAATTGGCCTCCCTGGTCCGGGAGGAGCACGAGTTGATCGCCAAGGCGACCATTCCCTACCTCAGGGACCTCTACGACCACGTCATCCGGGTGATCGAAACCCTGGAGACCTTGCGGGAGATGGTCTCGGGGCTTCTGGACGTGTATCTCTCCAGCGTGAGCAACCGGATGAACGAAATCATGAAGGTCCTCACCATCATGGCCACGATCTTCATCCCCCTCACCTTCATCTCCGGCGTCTACGGCATGAATTTCAAGAATATGCCGGAACTCCACTGGCCCTGGGCCTACCCGGCGGTCTGGGTGATCTTCGCCGCCGTGGCGGGCCTCATGCTCTTCTACTTCCGCCGCAAGAAGTGGATCTAGGGGTAAAGACGTGAAAGAATGACTTCTTTCGAGGAAAAGCCGGGGATCCGGGGGAGTTCTTTCCTTTCATGGTGAAGTTCCTGCACACGGCGGACTGGCAGTTGGGCATGAAGGCCTCCCACGTGGGGGAGGCGGGGGGGAGGGTTCGGGAAGCCCGGCTCGAGGCGGCCGAGAGGGTGGTCTCCCTGGCCCGGGAGGAGGAGGTGGATTTTCTCCTCCTCGCCGGGGACACCTTCGAGGACAACGGCGTGGAAAGCGTCCTGGTCCAGAGGACGGCGGACCTCCTGGCCCGGGCGGACCGTCCGGTCTATCTTCTTCCCGGAAACCACGACCCCCTGGGGCCGGGGTCGGTCTGGGAGCATCCGGCCTGGCGGGAGGAGAGGGGGCTTTACGTGCTGAAGAAAAAGGAGGCCCTCGACCTGGGCCCGGCCCTGCTCTTCCCCTGCCCGCTCCGGGAGAAATTCGGCACGGAGGATCCCACGGCCTGGATCCCGGAAGAGCCCTCCTCCAAGGTCCGGATCGGCCTGGCCCACGGCTCGCTGGCGGCTCTCCCCATGGACGACCCGGTCTGGCCCATTCCCCCCGAGGCCGCCGGAAGAAGCGGCCTGGACTACCTGGCTCTCGGGCACTGGCACTCCACCTTTCTCTTTCCCTCCCGGGAGGGTCCGGAGCGGACGGCCTACTCGGGGACCCACGAAGCAACGAAATTCGGCGAGAGGGAGAGCGGAAACGTCCTGGTCGTGGAGATCGAGGGCCCCGGGGCGGAGCCCTCCATCCGGCGGGTCCCCACGGGGGGCCTCTCCTGGGCGACCCTGGAGCGGAACGTCCGGGACGACTCCGACCTGGAGGCCCTGGCCCGCGAACTGGAGGAGTGGAAGAACCCTGAAAAGACCCTTCTTCTGGTGATCCTGGAGGGATTGCTCCTTCCCGGGGGCAAGGCCCTCCTGGACCGGGCGGCGGAACTCCTGGAGGCCCGGTTCCTCTACGGGAGGCTCGAGACCGAAGGCCTCCTGCCCTCCCCCGGGGACGACGCCTGGGTGGAGGGCCTTCCGGCGGGGCACCTCCAGGAGGCGGCGCGAAGCCTCCTGGAGCGGGCCCGCCTCCCGGGCCGGGAGGGGGAGATCGCCCGC
>JALUZX010000520.1 GCA_027011425.1 Planctomycetota bacterium | reverse complement strand
CCAGCGGACGCCCAGGGAAGTCCCATCCCCGGTTTCACTCTCCTGGATTGCCCCGAGATCTACGGCGATTCCCTCTCCCTGGCCGTCCGCTGGAAGAAAGGCCCTTCCCTCGGGGCCCTGGCGGGGCGGTCCGTCCGGCTCCGTTTCGCTCTCAGGGACGCGGACATCTATTCCTTCCGGTTCGTCCGGGGAGGAAAGAGGTGAAAGTCACCATCTGCGGAACAGCGGAAGCCACGGGAAGGCGCGCCGCCCGGGAAGGGGCCGGGGCGGTCCGGGAAGCACTGGAAGCCAAGGGCGGGGCGGTGATCGTGCTGGCCACGGGGGCCTCCCAGTTCCACATGCTGGACGCCCTGGTGCGGGAGGAGGGGATCGACTGGGGAAGGGTCGAGGCCTTCCACCTGGACGAGTACGCCGGGCTTCCGCCGGATCACCCGGCTTCCTTCCGAAAGTATTTGAGGGAGCGCTTCGAAGAGCGCCTTCCCGCGCCCTTGAAGGCCTTCCACTACGTCCGGGGCGACGCCCCCGACCCGGAGGAGGAGTGCCGGCGCCTGGAGGTCCTCATGGCGGGGAAGGATGTGGACGCCGCCTTCGTGGGGATCGGCGAGAACGGCCACCTGGCCTTCAACGATCCCCCCGCGGATTTCGAGACCGAGCAGGCCTTCCTGGTGGTCTCCCTGGACGAGGCCTGCCGGAGACAGCAGGTGGGGGAGGGATGGTTCGCCTCCCTGGAAGAAGTGCCCGGGAAGGCGATCTCCATGTCGGTCCGGCGGATTCTCAGGTCCGCCTTCATCGCCTGCACGGTCCCGGATCTCCGCAAGGCGGAGGCGGTCGAAAAGACCCTGCTCGGGCCCGTCACGCCCATGGTGCCCGCCTCGATCCTCAGGACCCACCCGAACTGTTCCCTTTTCCTGGACCGGGAATCGGCTTCCCTGCTGGAGGTCGAAGGCGGGCTTCCTTCCGGCGGGGAGTGCGTGTCATGGGAGCGGCGGAGGGAAGAAAAAGGGAGGCCGGAATGATCCCCGCCCGTTTCACCGGCCCGGGACTGGTGGACCTCCAGCTCAACGGGTATGCCTGTTTCGATTTCAACTCCCTTCCCTGGGACTGGTCGGAGGCGGACTTCCACCGTGTCGGGGAGGCCCTGGAAAGAAGAGGCGTGGCGGCGGCCCTTCCCACCTTCATCACCGACGCGCCGGAGCGCGTGATCGCCCGGATCGAGACCTGGCGGGAGATGGTGGAGAAGGACTCTTCCCTGGCCCGGATCTTCCCCCTGGTCCACCTGGAGGGGCCCTTTCTTTCCCCGGAGGACGGACCCAGGGGCGCTCACCCAAGGGAATTCTGCCGGACCCCGGAGGACCTTCCCGGCTTTCTGGACCAGGCCCTGGAGGCCTCGGGCGGGAGGATAGGGATCCTCACCCTGGCGCCCGAGCTTCCGGGGGCCCTGGAACTCGTGGAGAAAGCCGCCCGCGCGGGAATCACCGTGGCCATCGGGCACACCGCCGCCTCCAGGGACGTGATCCGGGCGGCCGTAGACGCCGGGGCGAGGCTCTCCACCCATCTCGGGAACGGCGCCCACCCGGTTCTTCCCAAGCTGGACAACTACATCCTGGCCCAGCTCGCCGAGGACGATCTCGCGGCGGGCTTCATCGCCGACGGCCGCCACGTGCCCTTCTATACGCTCAAGAATTTCCTTCGCGCCAAGCCGAAGGGAAAGGCCCTCCTCGTCACGGACGCCACGGCCGCCGCCGATTGCAAAGGGGGAAGGCCTGAACTCCGGGGCGAGGAGCTGCTAGTCTCCCCGGACCTCCGCGTCACCAGGAAGGGCAAACCCGGCCTGTCAGGTTCGGCCCTCACCCTGGACCGGGCCGTCCTGAACACGGCGGCCCACTGCGGATTTTCCTTCCAGGAAGCCTGGGACATGGCCTCCCGGGTTCCGGCCGCCCTGGTGGGCCTTTCCGGGAGTCTCCGGGAGGTCTCCGTTCGTGTCGGCCCCGGAGGGTTTTCTCTCGATACCTGACCGTTCTTCTGTCCGTTTCCTGAAGAAAGATGAGAACGATGGAGTCTTTCCGGGTCACCGCGTTTTTCGGCCTCTTTCTCGCCTGGGTCTCTCCTTGGGCGGGAGGAACCCCCCCGGCGAATCTTCTCCCCAATGCCTCCTTCGAGAGGGGGAAGGGCCGGGC
>JALUZX010000519.1 GCA_027011425.1 Planctomycetota bacterium | reverse complement strand
GTGTTGATCCGGGTGGGCTCTTGGCCGAGAATTACCTTTTCGATTCGTTGTTCCCTGAAATTCCCGCGCCGCGGGAAAAGGAGCGGTCTCCATGAAAACGGCTCTTTTCGCGTCCCTCTCCCTCTTTCTCCTCCTTCCCTCCTGCGGGAACTCGGGCGTCGCCGGGACCTGGGTCCTGGACACGTCGGTGATGAAAAAAAAGATGCAGGAGTCCATGAATCGGGCCCAGGCGAAGAACCCCAAACAGAACGCCATGGCCAAGATGTTCATGAAGCAGATGCTGGCATCCCTGGACAAGATGAAGGTCCAAATGGTTCTTCATGGCGACGGGACCTTCACGGTGACCTCCTCGACCCCTAAATCCAAGGCGCCCCAGGAGGGCAAAGGCACCTGGAAGCTGGAAAAGGACATCCTCACCCTGACCCCCAAGTCGGGGAATGCTTTCGGGGCCAAGCTCGAGCCCAAGAAGTTCCGCTACGACGGAAGCACATTGGTTCCCGAAGACGACTCCAAGGCCAAAGAAGCGGGGATGGTCTTCCGCAAGCAATAAGGCTCGCGCGGGCCCCCGCCCCGGCGGGCTACCGCCGGGGCCTTCCTTTTTTCCCTCTCATTGGGGCGCCGGGCCGGCCGGCGGCCTTGCCGAGGGTTACCTGGAACTTGAGCCTCTTCCCGCCCCGGAGGACCTGGATCTCCACCCGGTCCCCGGGGAGGTGGGAGAAGAGGGCCGCCACGAAATCCAGGAAACCATCCACGGGCTTTCCGCCGAACTCCACGATCAGGTCCCCCGCCCGGAGCCCGGCCTTCCCGGCGGGCGAGCCTTTCTTCACCTTGGCGATTTTGTAGCCTCCCCGGACCTGGGAAAAATCGGGAACCGTTCCAAGGGACGGCCTGGCTCCCTTGGGACGGGGGAGGGCCAGGGAGCCCATTCCTTCCGGGTCGAGAACAGGCGGCTTAGGCGAGAGGGACTCAAAGGAAAGGATTCGAAAGGCCAGGCACGCCACCTCCCGGATGCCCCGGGGGTCGATCTTGTCCGGCGTATCGAGGGGGGTGTGGTAGCCCTCCCAGGCGCCGGTGAAGAGATGGATTGCCGGGATCTTCTTCTTCAGGAAATTCTGGTGGTCGCTCCCCCCGAAGGAACGGCCCAGGACGGCCACCTTGGCCGGGCCCGCAAGCCTCCGGAGCAGGGAGGGCATGCCCCTGGCCGATGCGGCGGCGCCGCAAAGGATCTTGTCCCGCAGGTGGCCCACCATGTCCAGGTTCACCAGAAAGACCACCCGCTCCAAGGGAATCGTGGGGTGTTCCAGCCACCACTTGGAGCCCAGCCCCCCCTCCTCCTCGGCGCCCCAGGAGGCGAACAGGATGGACCGGCCCAGCCGGTCCCGGACCCGGAAGAAGGCCCGGGCCAGGCCCAGGAGGCAGGAGACCCCCGAGGCGTTGTCGTCGGCCCCGGGATGGACGGCGGGCTTTCCCTGCCAGCGGGACTCGGGCCCGCCCATACCCAGGTGATCGTAATGGGCGGAGACCACCAGGACCTGGTCCGCCCGGGGCCCGCGTCCCTCCAGGAGGCCCAGCACGTTCCGGGTGCGGCCCTCGGCGCCGGGAGCCTTCACGGGAAACTCCTGGAAGAAGCTCCCGCGCTCCCCGGCGGGCTTCAACCCGGCCAGGCAGAACTCCCGGGCCACAAGATCCGCCGCCAGGCGCGCCCCTTTGGTGCAGGCCCTCCTTCCCGCCATGGCGGGGGCGCAGAGTTCCTCCACCCAGCGCTGGAATCGCGCCGGTCCTGGCAGGGGCTCCCGGCCGGGAGGAAAAAGGAGCCCTCCCCCCGGAAGGGGGAAAAGAAGCAGGAAAAAGCCCGAAAAAGCCCGGCGGGAAACCTTTTTCATGAGAGCGCCTTCCTCGCCGGCCCGGGGAGGCCGGCCTTCTTTCTCCTGGCCTCCACCCAGGAGAGGAACTCTTCCGCCCCAAGGGAATTCAGCAGGTGCTCCGGCCGGAGCCCCCCCTTCCGGGCGCAGATGACTCCGTATTCGAGGTATTTCAGGTGGGAGACCCTGTGGGCGTCGGGAGCGAGGACCAGGGGGACCCCCAGTTCCACGGCCAGGCCGTGGAGGCGCCAGTCCAGGTCCAGCCTGTGGGGATTGGCGTTGATCTCCACCGCCGCGCCCACCCGGGCCGCCGCC
>JALUZX010000518.1 GCA_027011425.1 Planctomycetota bacterium | reverse complement strand
AGCCCTTCCCCGTGGGCTTCACCCGGTAGGAGAGCCCGCCCCACCAGGTGGGGGCCCCCTGGATTCCGAAGCCCTTCTCCCACCACTCCCGGGGCGCCCCCGCCCCGAGCACCAGGACCCCCGTGGACCTCTCGAAGACGAAGAGGGACCGGGCCAGGTTGGCGTAGTCGGCGGCCACCCAGCAGTGGGGCATGTCTCCCGAGAGGAAGGAATTCCCCTTCACCCTCACCTGCTCGCCCCAGGCGTAGACCCCCGGAAGGGTCTGGTGGGCCAGGTGCCACTGGAGCATCTTCCAGGCCCGTTTCCTCTCGCCGAGCATCACGTAGCACTGGGCCAGCTCCATGCCGTAGGGCCAGATCCGTCCCTGGTGGAAGTAGGCCCCGCCGTAGGGCTCGATCCAGCGCTTCCAGTATTCGTCGAAGGAGGAATAGAGGAGCGGGCCCGGGTCGGGATAGAGGTCTCCCGGCCAGATCGCCGGCGAGGTGCCCCGGGCCATGCTGGTCCCCTCCAGGTCCTCGGGGCCGTTGGGGATCCAGTGGATCTTCTTTGCGGCGATGAGCCTTTCCACGGAACGGTTCACCGAATGGAGAAGGCCCGCGGCCAGGCCGACCGCCTTTTTCATGGGATCCTCGCAGCCCAGGGTCTCGAAGGCTTCCGCCCCCGCCCGAAGGCCCAGGACGGCCCAGAAATCGTCCCAGTAGTGGTGCCACGAGCCCGGCCCCAGGTCCTCGGCCGAGACCGACGGGGGCAGGATGCCCTCCTCCGGTTTTCCCTTCCACTTGGGGCCGAGCCTCCGGGAGCGGAGTTCTTCGAGAAAGGCCGCGGACTTCTCCAGGACCGGAATCTTGCCCTTCAGCCACTCCTTGTCGCCGGTGAACCGGAAATGATCCACGATGGAGAACATGGCCTGGCCCTGGCTGTCCCACTCGTCGGGCCCCACGGATCTCCCGGCAAGGTTTACGATGGATGGGAACTTCCCGCCGGGGAGCTGCCAGCCCGCCAGGGCCTCCACCGTGTCCCGGGCGGCCCCGGCCAGGCCCGCCCGGTTGAGGGCGGCCAGCATGTAGGCGCTGTCCCGGTACCAGAAGTTGTCGTAGTTGAGGGGCCCGGGATGGAGCTGGGCCCCGTCCTTGCCCACCAGGATGTATCCCAGGGAGGCCTGGAAGCAGGGCTCCAGGTCGGGAAGGGGACACTGGATCTTCACCTTCCCGAGCCGGGAGGCCCACCATTCCAGGGTGCTCCTGACAAGGCCGGGGACCTCCCCGGAAGAGGGATAGTTCCCGTCGAAAACCTTGGGATTCACCGGCGCCAGGAAGGAGAAGGTCACCTGCTCCCCCGCGGGGACCCGGGCCTTGAAGGCCCAGATCCCTTCGGCCAGGCCCATGGCGGACTCGCAGGAAGAGGCGGGGGGAAGGTCCTTCCCGAGCAGGGCCTCGCTCGCCTCCCGGTCCCCGATCTCCAGGGCGTGGAAGCTCTCCGGCTCTTCCAGGGCCCGGAGGAAGGGACGGCCCTCCAGGTAGAGGTCCCTTCCCTTGGCTTCGATCCTCTTCACCCAGGCGGGGCCCCGCACCCCGAAGGGCCGGACCAGGGCGGCCGCCTCGAGTTCCAAGGGCTTGTCGCCTAGGTTTTCCACCGTAAGGGCGGCCAGGCCCACGGTCCGCTCGTCCGGGCCCGGCCCGGCGCCGAGGACCAGGTGGGAGGATTCCACCACCAGGCCCGGGCCGGTCCTCCACCGGCACACCGGGGCGGGGCACTGGGGCAGGCCGCCTCCCGAGAGAAGGCGAAGGGAGGCCCCGTCCTTCTGGGGGGCGTAGACCCTGCCCGATTCCGCCAGGCGGATCATGAAGGACAGGCCCGCCGTCCGGTTCCCGGGCTGGATGGTCCCTTCCTCGGACATGAGGGCCTCGGAGACGCCCGACTCCCGGCCCGCCATGGTCCAGCCTGCCGGTTTTCCCCTGAGCCAACCCGGCAGGACCCACTCGGGGTGGCGGGCGGCCAGGAGCTTGAGCCATCCCAGTCCCCCCCCGGAAGCGATCTTTTCGCTGTCCGTGAGCCAGACCCGGCCCCTAAGCCCTCCCTGGTAGAACCAGTCCACCACCCGCAAAGCCGCCACGCAGGGCCCGGGACGCTTCACGAAAGGGGTGATCTCCGCGAAGGTGCGGGTGCGCCAGACGCTGTTGCCGGGCTTGGGGCCGCCGAAATGGGCGACCCTCCTTCCATTCACAAAGAGCGTATATTCGTCGTCCACTCCGTCGAAGGCCAGGTAGAGGGGACCCTTCCCGGGGGGGAGGTCCAGGTGGATCCGGTACCAACCCACGCCGTCGGCCTGGTAGCCCTGCTTCTCCCACTCCCTGGCGGGATCCATGGGCTTCCAGGAGGAGTCGTCCAGGTCCGGCGCGGCCCATCCCTCCTTGAGGCCCGCGTCGCGGGGATCCCCCTTGAAGAGCCAACCCTTGTCCAGGGGCTTCAGGAGAGGGCCCTTCTGGGAACAAGCGGAGGCCGGAAAAAGAAGGAGAAAGGGAAGGGCAGTTACGAACCGGAGCAATCGCTGTTTCACGGGGATTCCCTCCAATGGAACGATTGTAAGTTGCTTGGCGCGAACCGGATCCGGCGGGCCGGACGGGCCCGGGAACGAGATGGGGGTCCGGTTCCCTCGGGGCCTCTTTCCTTCACCTGGCCTTTCCCGCCCAGAGGACGCCCAGTTCGGCCACGGTGGCCCAGGGTCGGCCCTTCATCTCCGAGAGGGCCACGAGGCGGATGAAACGGGCCTTCCGCGGCCGCTTGAAGAAGACTTTCTTCAAGCGGGGCCCCCTTCCGAAGCGCCCCTTGGCGGCGGGCTTGCCCCAGTTCTTTCCGTCCAGGCTGGTATAGAAGGCGTATTTCTTGATCCAACCGTGGTCCGTGTCCCGGCGGGGCAGGTAGGTGAAGCCCCGGATCCACGCGGTCTCCCCCATGTCGACCCGGATCTCGTGGGGATAGCCTGGGGAGGAAGGGCTCCACCGGGTGTGCCAGTAGGTGGAAGGATCGCCGTCGACGGCGTTCCCGGGATCGCCCTCGCCCTTCTGGCTGCTGTCGGCGTAGACCACCTTCCATTTCCGCCTGACCGGACCAAAGGTCCGGGAAGCCGCCGGCCCGGGCAAGAGGTCCTTCCCGTAGACCCTGGCCTTGACGGTCCCTCCCTTGGAGAGGTCGATGGGGCCCCGGTAGAGCGCCGAGTCCGGCCCCGGCTCCGAACCATCCAGGGTATATCGAATCTCCGCTCCGGGCACGGGGGAGACGAGCCGCACCTTTCCCTTCCCGTCCCGGAGGATGCCCGGGGCGCCGGCCACGGGGGAAAGGGTCCGGGCGCAGCGGAAGAGGTCCCGGCCCTTCGCGGGAAGGGGCCGGAACTCCATGCTGAAGAACACGGGCCGCGCCCTGAGCAGATACTTGGGAAGGGGTCCGGGGCCGCAGCTCCCGTTGCCCAGTCCGAGGACGGCGTGCTCCAGGTTCAGGAAGACTTCCTTCCTCGGGAGAACCACGTTGATGTGGCGGGCCCCGTCCAGCATGGCCGCCGTATAGTGAAGAGCGGAAAAGGCCAGGCGCCCCACGGCCCGGACCAGGAGCCCGGAACCTTCGGAGTTCTCCAGGGCGACCCAGCGGACGTCTTCCCGGTTGCCCGTCTCCTGGGGGCGGACGTAAGGGACATACATCTTCGTCACCGTGGTCTCATAGAGCCCCACGGGGGAGCCGGTCTTGCGGTCGGGATAGTTCTCCCGCGGTCCCCTGCCGTACCAAACGACCCTTTCGTGCCCCGGCGCCAGCGCCAGCTTCAGGCCGATCCTGGGCAGAATGTCGGGGACGGCCAGGGGCTCCACCTGGTTGTCCAGGCGGATCCATCCGTTACCCATGACAGTATACGTGCAGCGGTGAAGGAAGCGGGCCAGGTTCTTCCCCTTGTAGAGCACGCTGGTCTCGATCACCGCCGCCCCGGGGGCCGCGCGCCGCGCCTCGAAGGACTGGAGCGACCCCGAAAGCTCCGGGAGCCCCGCCCTGCTCCAGGGGCCGCGGTAACGCTTGTCGTTGTCCGTGGGCGCCCTCCAGGCAAGGAGGGAGGGACCGGCCCCGGGAAGCGAGGCGAGGATTTCTTTTCCGCCGTAGGCGAGAGATGTCATCGTCCCGCTCTTCTTGTCGAAGACCGCCCGGAAGGAAGCCCCCGAAAGAACGACCCTGGAGCCGTCCTCCTTCATCCGGAGGGGAGGAATGGAGCCCTTCGAGAGAAGGCGCGAAGCGGCGCCGGCGGGAAGCTTCAACTGCTCCCATGCCGTCACGTAGCCCTTTTTCGCCCAGGGGCGGTCCTTCCTTTCGAGGAAAGTGACGGTAAGCCAATACTCTCCGCCCGGGGCCGGATCGATCTTCTCCAGGGGAAGGGCCAGGACCGCGGATTTCCCGGGAGGGATATCCAGCGGCTTCTCCAGCCTCCCTTCCTGGAGGATCTTTCCCTCTCCCGTCACCTTCCAGGCGACATCGTACTCCCCGAGGTTCGTGAAGAAATACTTGTTCTTGATCTCGATCTTCCCGGCCGCCAGGTCCACGGGTTCCACGGAGACGTACTGGTAGACCTTCTTGACCTCGTCCGCCTTGGGGGGGAGCTTCCTGTCGGGGAAGACCACGCCGTTGATGCAGAAGTTCCCCGAGTTGGGCTTGTCCCCGTAGTCCCCCCCGTAGGCCCAGAACCAGGTCTTCCGCCCGTCGATCACCACGTCCTTCTTGAGGCCCTGGTCCACCCAGTCCCAGATGCAACCGCCCATGAGGCCCGGATACTTCTCGATGGCCTCCCAGTATTCCTTCAGGTTGCCCACGGCGTTGCCCATGGCGTGGGCGTACTCGCACATGAAGAAGGGCTTTTTTCTCTCCTCCCTGCCCCGGGCGGCGAGCCAATCGGCCCTCGGATACATGACGCTGTCGATGTCGGCCACGCTGTTCATACGCTCGTAGTGGACCGGGCGGGTCGGGTCCAGCCTGTGGACCAGGGCAGATGTTGCCACGAAGTTGCAGCCCGGGCCGGCCTCGTTCCCCAGCGACCAGATGACGACCGAAGGGTGGTTCTTGTCCCGGTGGACCATCCGCTTCGTCCGGTCCAGGTGGGCGGCCTTCCAGGAAGGGTTATTGCCGAGAGTATACTTGAGATTGTAACCCATCCCGTGGGACTCGATGTTCGCCTCGTCCAGGAGGTAGATGCCGTACTGGTCGCAGAGATCATACCATTCCGGCGTATCCGGGTAGTGGCAGGTCCGGACGGCATTGATGTTGAGGCGTTTCATGAGGAAGATGTCCTTCAGCATGGACTCTTCGGTGATGTAGTGTCCCGTAATCGGGTCGTGCTCGTGGCGGTTGACCCCCTTGAGCTTGACGGGGACTCCGTTGATGTAGAAGACGCGCCCCTTGATCTCCACCTTCCTGAAGCCCGTCCTGCAGGGGATCACCTCGATCACCTCTCCCCCGGCGTCCTTCACCGAAAGAAGCAGCGTGTAGAGGTATGGGTCCTCGGCCGACCATTTCCGCGGCGAAGGAACGATGGCCCCCAGCTCGAAGGTCCCCTTGCCGCCCGGGTCGAGGGAAAGGGAGACCGAAAGCGGAGGGAGGGAGACCTCTTTTCCCTTCCCGTCCAGCAAGGTCGGCGAAACGGTCACTCCGGCCGTTTTTTTGCCGTAGTTCCGGACCTCCCCGCCGACGGAGAGGTAACCGTTACGGTAATGGTCCACCAGGTCGGCTCTCACGAAGAAATCGCGCAGGTGAACCCGCGGGGTCGAGTAGAGATACACGTCCCGGTAGATGCCGCTGAGCCTCCAGAAATCCTGGTCCTCCAGGTAGGAGCCGTCGGACCAGCGGTAGACCTCCACGGCCAGCAGGTTGTCGCCGTCCTCGAGGTAGGGGGTGAGATCGAACTCCGCCGGGGTCCGGCTACCCTCGCTGAAGCCGACCTTCTTCCCGTTCACCCAGATGTAGAAGGCCGACTCGACGCCGTCGAAGTGGATCAGGATCCGGCGGCCCTTCCACTCCTCCGGCACCCTGAAGGTCCGGAGGTAGGACCCCACGGGATCATTGGAGTGGTCGATGTAGGGCGGATTCTTGGGAAATGGATAGGTGACGTTGGTGTAGACGGGGATCCCGTATCCCAGCATCTGCCAGTTGCTTGGGACCGGGATCTCGTCCCACTTGTCCGCGTCGAAGCCGGGCCTGTAGAAATCCCTGGGTCGGTCCTCGGGACTCTTCACCCAGTGGAACTTCCAGGTTCCGTTCAGGGAACGGTAATAGGGAGAATACCCCCTCTTGAGCATGCGGGCCGACTTCCCGTCGGGAAAGACCGCCATGGTGCAGTGGGGGGGCTCCCGGTCGACCTGGAAGACGGCCGGGTTCTCCCAGTCGGAGTTGCCCGGCTGGCCGGCTGCAGGGGCGGAGACGAAACACATGGACCCAAGGAGGAGCCAAAAGAGGTCGGAAGTTTTCATGGATTCCTTGACCAGGGTTCTTGGACCAAAAGGACGGGGGAAACGGCGATTCTAGCCCCGTGGAGATCCCCTTTCCCCAGGAAAAAGCCCCTCTCCGGCCACAGAGCGTTGAAGACCTGGAAAACCATCGCATTTTGGGCGCAAGGCCCCGGAAAGACTCACAATTTTTACAGGGAAACCGGCTCCTTGCAGTTGAATAATTTTGAAAATCGCCCCTGGACGAAAAACCCATCTGGAGACCATTCGCCATGAAGCCGACTCTAGCCCTCCTGGGAACCGGGATCCTTGGGAAAGCCATGGGAGAACGCTTGCTGGACCAAGGCTTTCCCCTCCGGGCCTGGAACCGGACCCCCTCGAAGGCCTCGTCCCTGGAATCCAGGGGCGCCCGGATCTTCGCGACGCCGGCCGAAGCCTGCCGGGAAGCCTGGGCGGCTTTGGTCGTAGTGGCCGACTCCCCGGCCCTGGAGGAAACGGTCTTCGGCCCCCGCGGGGCCGCCCGGGGGTTGGCCTCGGGGACGCTCCTGCTCCAGTCCTCCACCGTCTCCCCCCAGGCCAACAGGGAAGCATCCAAAAGGCTCGCCGCACAAGGAATCCGCTTCCTCGAAACCCCCGTGTTGGGAAGCAGGGGCGAAGCCAGGACGGGCACTCTCGTCGTGATGGCCGGAGGGGAAGGAGGAGACATGAAGGAAGCGGGGCCCATCCTGGGGGCCCTGGCAAAGAAGGTCGTATACACCGGGCCGGCCGGGAGCGCCTCGGTGCTGAAACTCGCCCTCAACCAGATGATCGCCTGTTTCATGGGAACCCTGGCCCAGGCCCTGGTGCTGGTGGAATCGGCGGGGATCCCCAGGGAAGCCCTGGTGGAGACCCTCCGGGAATCCGCCCTCTGGGCGCCCATGCTGGAGAAGAAACTCGCCTCCACCCTGGCCACGGGAAAATTCCAGGACCCCAATTTCCCCTTGCGCCACCTCCTCAAGGACCTGCGCCTGGCGGAAGAGCTGGCGGAAGAACTGAAAAAAGAACTACCCCTGGCCTCGGCGGCGCGGGGCCTGCTGGAAGAGGCCCTGAAAAACGGCCTGGGCGACCTGGACTATTCCGCCCTCTACCTGGAACTCCAGCGGAACCGGAAAGAATCCTGACCCTCCCGGGGGATGGATCGGTTCGTCCTCTTGTGGGTGAATAGCCAGGACGGCGGTCCAGGCAGGCAAGGAGTCGGTCCATGGGGTTCCGGAAGATAAGTCTCCTCTTGGGCGCCCTTCTTCTCGCGGGAGGGGTCCTCTTTTTTCTTCTCACCCCTTCTTCCCCTCCTCCCTCCCCCCTGGAGG
>JALUZX010000517.1 GCA_027011425.1 Planctomycetota bacterium | reverse complement strand
CCCCTTGCCGGAGAGGTCCAGGACGGGCCTGGCCGGTCTTTCCTCTCCCGGCGGCACGGCCCTGGCCGGGGGCGGGGGAATGAGCAGGAAAAGGAAGAGCCAGGCGGGGCGCAGGGCGGGAAAGCCGAGAGATCGGTCCATGAAAGCTCCTCCTTGTGCGGATCGTGGGAATTACAGCCCGGAAAAGGGGAGAAAAAAAGGAAGCGCTCTTTGGGGAACCGTGTCGAACCGTTACATTTAGCACCGTGGTCCGGAACGGGGGACCCGGGTTTGTTTGGCCTCCGGAAGCCGCGGCGGCACCCTTCCCGGTCTCCGGCCGGGAATCTTTTCTCTTGGCCGCGGGGGAACGAGGCCCGCGGAACCAAAGTGGATCGGGCCCCTTCCAGATGGACTACAACTTTGGTGTCGCTTCGATTCCTCTTGGCTTTTCCGGGCCTGTTCGTGGGAGGGCCCGGAGGGGAATCACGGTCCTCTTTCCGGAAAATCCTTCGATCCATGGTACGACCCGTCACCAGGCCGCAACCGGGGAGGCTTCCAGGGCTTTTCGGGCCTTTGGGGGGCTTGGAGGGGATCCCCCGCGAGCAGGGCTGGTGGGCCGGGCTCCTGGGATTCACTCCCCGGCCGGGAGAAGAGGAAGGTGCCTGGAAGGGCGGGGAGATCTCCGACCCGGCCCGGTCCCTGGCCAGGCTTCTCCTTTCCTGCCTGCCTTTCCCGGCCTGCCTGGTCCGGTCCGGGGGGGAGAGGTTCGCCTGGGGCCCAAAGTGGGACGACCTGGAGCGAAGCCTGGGGCGGGACCCGCTCCAACTCCTTCTGGCCCGGGCCCGGGGTGCCTGCGGGGTGGCTGGCAGGGAGGAAGAGAACTTCCTCCTCCAATCCAAGGGGCGGTGGTTCCAGTTCTCCCGCACCCCCTTCCTGGGCCGGATAGACCCTATCCTCTGGACCGTGAAAGAAGTGACCCGGGAGCTGGGCCTCTACTTCCGGGAAAAGGCCGAACGGGCCTGGATGGAGGAAACCCTCCGCGTCCTGGGCTCCTGGAGCGGGGATCCCCGGTCTTTCGCCAGGGCCCTGGCCGGAGCGGTCCTGGAAAAGACGGGGTTGGACACGGTCCAGGTCTACTGGAAGTTTCCTTCCCGGGGGGTCCTCACCCTCCTGGGGGGGGCGCCTGATTCGCCGGGCTTTCCCGAGGAGATTCCCTTGGCCGCAAAGACCCCCCTGGGCTGGGTGGCCGCCTCGGGGAGGAGGAAGATCCTGGAACCTTCCCCGCCGGGCCGGGGATGGACCTGGGATCCCCTGGAGGAGATGAGGTTCCGCCGCCTCCTCCTCCTGCCCCTTTCCTCCCAGGGGCAGACCCTGGGGGTCCTGGCGGCGGCGGCCGCCCGGTTTCTCCCGCCCTTGAGGGCCGAAAGCCTTCACTCCCTGGAGACGATCTGCCGGGCCGCCTCGGACCTCTTGAACATGGGCGAACTCTACCGGGAGTCCCGCGCCTCCGAGGCGGAATGGAAACGGGTCTTCTTCTCCCTGGACCATCCCCTCTTCCTCCTGGACCAGGAGGGACGGGTGCTCAGGGCCAACCCGGCGGCGGCCCGGGCCCTGGACCGGGAAAACCCCGAGGAATTGGTTGGAATACTATGGACCGAACTGGCTCGGGGCCCTGCCGGGTCCTCCAAGGGATGCCTGGTGACCCGGACCCTGCGGACGGGTCGCTCGGTCACGGCCTACCGGGATCTCCCCAGGCTGGGAGGACGGTGCCTGCTCTCGGTCCACCCCCTCCACGGCCCGGGAGGGGAGCCCTCGGGGGCCATCCTCTTCGCCAGGAAGGTCACCCGAGAAGGGGACTCCTGGGCGGAGGGGGAAGGTGAGAGGGACGAGGGAGGTGAGGTCAAGGAACTCCGGCGCCAGAGGGACATGCTGGCCAGGTTCCTCGGTGCTGCGGCTGGGATCTTCAGGCTGGAAGATCTCCGGGACAGGCTGCTCCTCACCTGCAGGACCATCCGGGAAGCCGGCCTTTTCAGAAAAGTCGCCCTTGGGGTCCTGGAGGGGAGGGAACGGCGTTTTCGGATCCTGGCCTCCCTGGGAGGTAGCCTTCCCGAGGAGGTCCTCCTGGGGGAGGTCTCGGGCCTGGTCGATTTTTCCGGGGAGGAATTGCGGGAAGACCGGTTTCGCGTGGGGGACTCCTTTTT
>JALUZX010000516.1 GCA_027011425.1 Planctomycetota bacterium | reverse complement strand
GTTCATCCACTGGGGCCTCTACGCCGTCCCCGCCGGCGTCTGGAAG
This sequence comes from Planctomycetota bacterium, assembly GCA_027011425.1. Taxonomy (GTDB): domain Bacteria; phylum Planctomycetota; class UBA1135; order UBA1135; family JALUZX01; genus JALUZX01. Next base: position 2,136 of record JALUZX010000516.1, on the reverse strand, counting down.
GGAAAGAAGATCCCCGGCGTCGGTGAATGGATCATGAATCACGCCCGGATCCCCGTCTCGGAATACGAGAAGCTGGCCCCCCGGTTCAACCCCGTGGAGTTCAACGCCGACCGCTGGGTGGAGATCGCGAAGAAGGCGGGCATGAAATACATGGTGATCACCACCAAGCACCACGACGGGTTCTGCCTCTTCGACTCCAAGCTCACAAAATACGACGTCATGGACGCCACGCCCTTCAAGAGGGACATCATGAAGGAGCTGGCCGCCGCCTGCGCCCGTGGAGGAATCCGCATGTGCTGGTACCACTCCATCCTGGACTGGCGCCACCCGGACTACCTTCCCCGGAGGCCCTGGGACAAGAGGCCCGTCGCAGGCCACAGCCTGGACCGGTACATCGCCTACATGAAGGGCCAGCTTCGCGAGCTTCTCACCCACTACGGGCCCATCGGGGTCCTCTGGTTCGACGGAGGCTGGGAACACACCCCCGCCGAACTCCACTCGTGGGAGGTGGTCCGCATGATCCGCTCCCTCCAGCCGAAGATCATCATCAACAACCGCTTGCGCATCCCCCAGGACTTCGACACCCCCGAGCAGCACATCCCCCCAACCGGCATTCCCGGCAGGGACTGGGAGACCTGCATGACCATGAACCACACCTGGGGATACAAGAAATACGACAACGACTGGAAGAGCTACCCCGACCTCCTCCGGAAACTGGTGGACATCGCAAGCAAGGGCGGGAACTTCCTCCTCAACGTGGGCCCCACGGCCGAAGGAGTGATCCCCAAACCCTCGGTGGACCGCCTTCTCGCCATGGGCAAATGGCTCAGGAAATACGGTGAAAGCATCTATGGGACCCAGGCCAGCCCCTTCTTCAAGCTCCCCTGGGGCCGTTGCACCCGGAAGCCCGGCAGGCTCTACCTCCACGTCTTCGCGTGGCCCGAAGACGGAAGGCTCCTCGTCCCGAGGCTCCGCAACCGGGTGAAGGACGCCCGCCTCCTGGGAGACCAGGGCGGAAAGGTCCTCGCCTTCCAGAGGGCCGGCGAGGACTGGATCGTCCGCCTTCCGGCCAAGGCCCCCGACCCGGTGGACTCGGTGGTGCTCCTGGAGATCGAAGGCGCCCCGGATGTGGACAATTCCATCCAACCCCTTCCGGACGGCACGATACTCCTTGCGGCCCGGGACGCAACGATCCACGGCACCGGGCCCAGGTATACGGAAGGCCGGGGAATGGACGCCGTCACCCGCTGGGCCCGCCGGAGCCAATGGCTGAACTGGAAGTTCCGTGTGAAGGAGCCCGGGGCCTTCCGGGTGAAGATCACATATTCCTGCCCCAAGGGCAGGGAGGGAACCCGTTTTTCCCTCAGGATGGACGGGCACATCCTCTCCCGTAAAGTGCGCTCCACCGGCTCTTCAAAGAAGTTCCTCTCCTTCGACCTGGGCGAGGTCTCCCTGCCCTCGCCGGGGATCTACCAGGCCGGGATCCGGCCGGTGAGCGTGCCCAGGGGCCTGGTCATGAACTTCCGGTCCCTCCGCTTGGAGCCTGAAAAGCGATGAAGAAAGGTAGAGGGAGAAAGCACGGCGCAGGAGGACCCAGGTTCGGATGGGCCGCAATCTTTCTCCTCGCCGCCCTGGGCGTCGGCTGGTCGTTGGCCTCCTGGCCCATGGGGACCTTCGGGCCTCCCGCCAGGCCTCGAGGGATCGGGCCGTTTCTCGGCTGGCTTCCCGCCGGGGTCTGTTACTTTCTCCTGGGCCTTGCGGCCTACGCCGTTCCGGTCCTTCTCCTTCTCGGGGCCTATCCTCTGCTCGCGGTCCGGGAAAAACGGGTCCGGCGAAACCTCCTTTTTCGCGGCATCCTTCTCCTTCTTTTGGCCTCCTTCTGGGCGGCCGTGGTGAACCAGGCCCGCTTTATGGGATACGACGCCGGCGGCCTTTTGGGCGACCTCTTCGGCAAGGCCCTGGCCGGGCTCTTCGGACCCCGCTACTGGGGCTGGGTGGGCTTAGGGGTTCTCCTCCTCCTCACTCCTCCCGTCCTCGGCCTCTCGCCGGCCAAGCTCCTCCTCCCTCTCCGGCTCTTCTTCGCCCGGCCCCCGGAAAAAAAGAAGGGCACGGGGAGGAAAGAAGGCCCAAGGGCCC
>JALUZX010000515.1 GCA_027011425.1 Planctomycetota bacterium | reverse complement strand
CACGAAGCCCGCCACGGCCGGAGGAATCCGAAGAACCGTATCCTTTCCCGAGGGGAGTCCCGCCGCGGAAGCCGGGATCTCCACCGGGTCCGTGGAGGCCGGGGCGTAGGGGGCGGTCCCCAGGGAGTCCACGGGAAGGCCGAGAAAGAGGTGGGTCATGGCGGGATTCCCCACGAGGGCGATTCTCCTCAGGTCTTCCTCCCTTTTCCCTGTTTCCCGGAGAAGACCTTCCACCAGGCCGGCCAGGCCTCGGACCAGGCTCTCCCGTAGCCGCCCGGCCGCCCCGGGATCGCCCGCGGCGGCCCGGATCCGGGAGATCACGTCCTCTCCAAGGGCCACCTGGGGATTGGGCGCGCCCCGGGCCGGGAGAGTCTTTCCCGAGGCCAGGTCCACCAGGTAGGCGGCGAGCCCCGTGGTGCCGGCATCCAGGGCGACCCCCAGTCCTTCCTGGCCCTCGCCGTGCTCGAAGCCCTTTTCCAAGAGAATGTCCACCTGGGCCCGCTGGGGGGCGGAGAGAGAGTCCGGAGGGAGATAGACCCGGGCGTCTCCCAGGAGTTCCGCCCGGCAGGCCAGCCTCTCCCCCCGGGCGATCCCTGCTTTTCCGAGAAGCCGGATTTCCCCGGGAGAAGGTGGAGAGAGAGCGCCTTCCACAGGCTGGACCCGGCAGGATCCGCAAGTGCCGAGCCCGCCGCAGGGGGCGGTGAGTTCGATCCCCGCCTTTCGGGCCGCTTCCAGGAGGGTGGTTCCCGCCGGGACCCGGACTTCCAGGTGCTGGGGCTGGAAGAGGACCCTGATCTGTGAAGAGGAAGACACTTTTGGCCGGAAACTCAGAGTTTCCTGCCCCTGCGCCGGAAGGTCCGGGCGGGGGGAGGAATGCGGCGGCCTTTCTTTTCCATCATGTCCAGGAGTTTCCTCATCTGCTCCAACTGGACCTGGAGGGCTTCGATTCTCTTGAGGCGGCGCTGGATTTCGGGATTCGAGACTTTCTTTCCCGGCCGGGGCGGCGCGGGCCGCCGGAGGGAACGGGCCCGCCGGAGCTTGGGGGAAGGGCTTTTCCCGCGGCCCTTTCCCGGGGGAGGAAGGGAAGACGCCGGGCGGGCCCTGAGTTCCTTGAAAGATCTTTGCAGGGTCCCCAGGGAGGAGCGGAGGGAGCGGATGCTCCTGGTCAGGCTCGTTCGTTCCACGGCGAGAGCCTCGAGGATCTCCCGCTTGTTCCGGGCCATGGAGGAGGCCAGGCCGGCGAAGTTCTTCATCACCGACCGGCTGGAAGAGATGACGGCTCCACGGATGGCGGCGAGTTCTTTCACCAGGGCCTCCCGGTCCCCCCGGGCTTTCTCCTGCAAGGCGTCCGCCTCTCCTCTTACTTCGTCGAGCCCCTGTTCCAGGGCTTCCAGGCGGCGGTCCGCCTCCTCCCGGATCTTGTCCATCTCCCGTTCCAGGTCTCCCCTGAAGCCTTGGAATCGGCGGTCCAATTCCTTGAAGGCCTCTTCCATGGAGCGTCCCAGGTCTTTCCTGGTCTCCTCCATCGCCCTGCGGAACCTCTCGTTCTTCTCTTCCAGGCGGGCGAGCCTCTTCTCCAGGTTCCGCAAGTTCTCCTGGAGGTGATCGATCCGGCGATTCTCTCTCCGGCGGGCCTCTTCGGCCCTGGCTTCCACCCGGCGGAGGTCGCGTTTCAGCCTTTCCCCTTCCTTCCTGGGCATCCAGGCGCAACCGGCGGGAAAGGCGGAAAGGGCGACGAGAAACAAAACGCGTGACGACATGGAAACCTCCTGGTTTTTCCCCGGAGGATTCATGAACCCTCCGGGCGAGGACCTGGTCATTCTGCTCTCCCTCGGGCCGGGGTGAAAGCTCTCTATTCCTCCCCCTTCCCCGAGCCGGTCTCGAGGCCCAATTCCTTGAGTTTCCTGTAGAGAGTGACGGTCACGACATAAGTCCTGGACCTTCGAAAATTCCAAGAAATTCGTGACCTTCCTCCAGTTTGAAATTTTGTGAAGCCCCCGCCGGAACGAGGCCGGATCGGAGATCCGGACTCGTGACGTCGGGGGGCCAGTTCCGGCGCAACCACCGAGTCACGAACTGGACAAGACTTTTGTCGCGTCTGTCAGAGAGTGACCCTGTGGATCCCAAGCTCCCGGGCGGTCTTCCCCTTGTTCCCCTTGTTGCGTTTCAGGGCTCTCTTGAC
>JALUZX010000514.1 GCA_027011425.1 Planctomycetota bacterium | reverse complement strand
GGGAAGGGCTGTGTCCTGGAGATCACCAAGGCGCCCGAGGCTCCGGCGGGTTACCAGGTCTGGCTCCCCTCCTCCCTGGAGGTCCTTTCGGTCCGGGACGGTTCGGGGAAGGCCCTGGAGGTGGAAGAAGCCCGCAGGCCCGACACCAAGGAGCTTCTCTGCCGCCGGATCGTCCTGCCTTCGGGCCCGGCCAAGGTGGAGATCCAATGGGCGCGGTGAGGGGGACGGCCGAAAAGGAGAAGCCCCGGATCTACCCCAAGTCGGAGGTGGAGGTCCGGGGCTTCCTGGCCCGGCACTACGACTTCCTCATGAACCTAATGACCCTGGGGTATTACCCCGTCTTCCTCAGGAAGGCCTTGGAATTCATGGATGTGAAGCCGGGCGACCGGATCCTGGACCTCGGCGCCGGGACGGGGAGGAACGACGCGATCCTGGCCCGATGGATCGGGCCGGAGGGGAGGATTCTCGGCCTCGACATCGGCGAGGAGATGATGGCGGCTTTCCGGAAACGGTTCGCCGGCGTCCCCAACGTGGAGATCCGGGAGCAGAGGATCGACGTTCCCTTCGACCTGGGGGAGAGGTTCGACAAGGCGCTGATCTCCTTCGTGCTCCACGGCTTTCCCCACCAGGTCCGGCCCGTGGTCCTGGAGAACGTGCGCGCCCACCTGCGCCCCGGGGGGAGTTTCTATCTCTTGGATTACAACGAGTTCACCCTCTCCGAGCTTCCCTGGTTCCACCGGACGGCCTTCAAGCGGATGGAGTGCCCCTACGCCTTCGACTTCATCGAGAGGGACTGGAAGGCCATCTTGAAGGATTCGGGCTTCGAACCCGCCGGGGAGAAGCTCTTCTTTAGGAAGATGGTCCGCGTGCTCCGGGCGGTCCGCGCCTGAAGAGTCCCGCAGGGCTGAGGGCTTTGCTTTCGAAAATATCCGGGTCAAGGACGCGGGCCGAGGAATTCCCCGAGCAGGAGGAGGGTCTTCATCCGCCGGTGGTAGAGGAGGAAGAGGAAGGGGCGGTCGAATACGATTTTTTTGTAAACTGGAGAGGGGCACCTGCCGGTCCAGCCCATCCCGGAATGGACGGCGATTCCGTTCTCGTCCACCTTGACCTTGGTTTCGTTCCTGATCCTTACATAGCGTGGGAGGAAGGCCTTCTTCTTCCCAGGGAGGGAGACCCACAGGTCCGCCTGCATCACGGATTTCATCTCGAACTTGGGAAAATAGAGGTCCAGGTTTTCCCAATGGGCCTCTTTCTTCGTGAGGGCGTCCACGACCTTCCAGATCTCCCCTCCGCCCAGGAGGCGGGGCCAGCCCCGGCGGGCCTCTTCCATGTCCGCCGGCATCACGGCGAGGAAGAAGATGTCGGAAGCGTGGGTGAGGTCCAGGCGGAAGGCCGTATAGCCTTCCTTCTGGAGAAAGGGGATGGTGATTTCCCCCTCCATGTAAGGGATTTTTTTCTCCGCCACGCCCTTCTTCGGATCGAAGGTCTTGAAGGGAAGGGGGAGGCCGGCGTCTATGAGTTCCCCTTGTGTGCCTCTCGTGAAGAGCCACTGGTCGGACAGGTCCAGGACGGCTTTGAGGGTAAGGCCGTAGTCCGGGGGAGACCCCATTTCCTGGAGGAGCTTTATCAGGGCTTTCCTGGAGAGGGGCCCGAAGGCGGGGCCGAAGAGATTCGAAAGAGTCTGGATCCGGGATTCCTCCGGCGGGCTTCCTCTTCCGGGGCTCCACCGGATGCTCAGCTTCACGATCTTGTCATGGAATTTCTCCCGGCCCGCGCCGGTTGGGAAAAGGGATGGAGTCTCTTCAATTTTTTCTTCTTCTACTTCTTTTTTTTCTCCTTCCGTGTTTTCCCCTGTGTTCTTTTTCTTTGCCTCCTCCGGGGCCTTTTCCTCCGGGATGGGCGCAAGGGCCGCCAGCCTTTTCTGGTACCAAGCGGGGGGATCCTCCAGGAGGAGATAACCCGAGATGAAACGGCATAGGGAGAAGAGGTAGGGCGAGCCCAGCCGCCCCGGCCCTTTCACCCGGGAGGCACGCCAGAAAGAAAGATAGGAGGCCAGCTCTTCGGCCCTGTCGGCCCCGGCAGCCGGCAATGGTGCGGGGCGGAGGGGAGGGTCGTCCCTTCGGGGGTTTCCTTTCCTGAGGAGAACCAGTGGGCTTCCCGAAAGAACGATCCCAAGGCCCAGGAGA
>JALUZX010000513.1 GCA_027011425.1 Planctomycetota bacterium | reverse complement strand
TCCCGGGGCAGGGCCTCCACGATTACCCGGTTTCCCTCGATCCGGGCCACCTTGACGGGCGTGCCCTTCTCGATCATCACTCCCCGGGTGACCACGTCAACACGTTTCCCGTCGATCGAGGCCACCCCGGCGGGCCTCAAGGGCGAAAGGGCCGTCCCCTCCTTTCCCACCAGGGAATCCAGCCCCTTGGTGACGGCCGTTCCGCTGGTTTCGTCGAAGGTGGGCCCCGCCAGGATGATGCGTTTTCCGAAGGGAGTACTGGGGAGAATCTTGAAGGCCAGAAGGAGGGTCAAGGGCACCAGGACCAGGATCGCCAGAAGGAAGACGATCCCGGCGTTCACCCCCACGTGGATGAAGGCCAGCACCACGGCGCTGCCCACGCTCACCGAGGCCAGGATGGCCAGGATCCCCATGGAAGGGAAGAAGACCTCCGCCGCCACCAGGAGAAGGCCCAGGATCAAGAGAAGAATGGGAACGACGACGCTCATGATTTCCTCCCCCTCTCCTCTTCCAGGCGTTTCACCACCACCTTGTTGCTCTCCACCCGGAGGATCACCAGCTCCGTTCCGGGTCCCAGGAATTCCCCCTCGGTCTGCACGTCCAGGATTTCACCCTCGAATTCCGCCCTTCCCGCGGGCCGTAAGGGGGAGAGGGCCTTGCCCCTTTTCCCGGGCTTGACGGCCTCCGATTCCAGGAGCACCCGCGCCTCGGCCTGGCCTGTGAAGCGGCCCGGACCACCGGGAGACTCCAGGATCACCTTATGGAAGAGGGGCAGCCCCGGAAGAAGCTTTGCGATGAGGAACCCTCCCGCGATGAGAAGGAGCACCGCCGCCACGAAGTATTGAAGGTTCTCCTCCAGGTAGAGGGTCTGCATTCCGTTTTCCGGGATGATGAAACTCTGGAAGGAAAGAACCAGTCCGGCCAGGGCCATGAGCACCCCGATCCCTCCCACGACGAAGGTGCCGGGAATCACGAAGAGTTCCAACAGGATCAAGGCAACTCCGCCCAGAAAGAGAAGGGGTTCCAGCCAGCCGGCCAGGCCGGCGTAATAATGGGCCAGAAAGAGGAGGAAGAAACAGACCAGGGAGAGCACCTCGGGCACACCGAAACCGGGAATCTTCAGGGCCACCATCCCGAAGAGAAGCCCCCCCATCAGGAGGAGGAAGGAGATGGACTCCAGGAAGTCCACGAATTTCTCCGTCGCCGTGGGATGGAGTTCCTTCACCTCCGAGGGATCCACGTTGAAAAGGGAGAGCAGGCCGGAAAAATCCTCCACCGTTCCGTCCGAGACGCCCAGGTCCAGGGCCTGTGGGGCCGTCAGGGTGACAAGGGAGCGGGAATCGCAGATCAAGGCAAGGGGCTTCACCTGGTAGCCCTGTTCCACCAGAAGGTCCTCCTGCTCCCGGGTAAGGACCCGCACGGTGGTGACGCCCTGCTTGTCCTTCACCTGGACCTTCCGGATCTCCATGGTGGGATCCACCATCCCCTCTGCCAGAACGCTCACCGCCTTCCTCCGTCCCTCGGGAAAGGACAGGGCCAGGGAGCGCATCATGGAGCGCAGGGCCGAAATTTCCTTGGACCGGATTCCTTCGGGGATCTCCTTGGGCCTGCCCAGGGCGTCCATCTGGATGGGGTAGGCGTCGCCGATCACCCCCGAGGGGGTCATGTAGATCCTTCCCGTGGAGAGGGCCAGGATGGCTCCGCCCGAATAGGCCTGGGAATTCACGAAGGAGACCACCTGGACCCGGCTCTTTCGGATGGCCTGCACCATGGTCACGAGCTGGCGGGTGGCGTCCAGCCTGCCGCCGGGCGTGTCCAGCTCCAGGACCACCATGGCCGCCTCCCCGGCCTGAACCTCCCGCAGGGCCCGGCTCACCAAGGCCACCTGGGGCCACCCGATGGGCCCCTGGATGTGGACCCGAAGGGTGGCGGGCTGCGAGGGGGGCCCACCCTGGGAAACTCCCCGGGGCGCCGCGGCCCCCAAGAGAAGACCCGCCGCGAGGAAGCATGCCGCCAAAGGCGGGAACTTCCCGAACCGAAACAAGATGTCGTTCACCCCTGGCCTCCTGGATGGAGGTGAAAGAAACCGGAACAGGCAAAGAAGTCTAAACATCCCTTCCTTTCTCAAAAAGGGTGGGCCTTCGGGTCGATAGGAGAAGGAAGACCGGGCCGGTGGGGCCGGCCCAGGAAGGG
>JALUZX010000512.1 GCA_027011425.1 Planctomycetota bacterium | reverse complement strand
GTGCGGAAGCTCCGTGAGAAGGGCTATGAAAACCTGGCGCTCCGGGGAAAGGAGGAGTTGGACCTTCGGGACCGGGAGGCGGTGCTTGGGTTTTTTGAGGAGGAAAGGCCCGGGGCGGTTCTGATGGCGGCCGGCGTGGTGGGCGGGATCAAGGCCAACGACACCTATCCTGTTGAGTTTTTGAGGGACAACCTCCAGATCGAGCTGAACGTGATCGAGGGGGCCTGGAAGGCGGGAGTGAAGAAATACGTTTTCCTTGGGTCGTCGTGCATCTACCCCAAGTTCGCGGAACAGCCGATCCGGGAGGAAGCGCTTTTGACGGGGCCGCTGGAGCCGACGAACCAGTGGTATGCCGTGGCGAAAATCGCGGGGATCAAGCTTTGCCAGGCCTACAGGAGGGAGCACGGGTTTCCGGCGATCTCCCTTATGCCGACCAACCTCTACGGTGTGGGGGACAACTTCGACCTGGTGGAATCGCACGTTCTGCCGGCGATGCTCCGCAAGTTCCACCTGGGCCGGCGCGTGGCGGAGGAGGTCCTGGATGCGGTGAAGCGGGACGAGAAGCGGTTTGGGGAGATCCCGGGGTGGCTCCTGGAGCAGTTGGGGGTGAAAAGGGAGGGGGAAGGTTTTGTGAGGATGGAGGGAAAGGAGCCCAAGGTGGTGCTCTGGGGGACGGGGAGGCCCAGGCGGGAGTTTTTGTACGTGGACGACCTGGCCGAAGCCTGCATCTTCTTGATGGAGAATTACGACGGCGAGGAGATCGTCAACGTTGGGACCGGGGAGGACGTGTCGCTGATGGTCCTGGCCGACATGATCCGAAGGATCGTGGGCTTCCAGGGCGAGGTGGTCTGGGACGCGAGCTACCCCGACGGAACCCCGCGCAAGCTCCTGGACGTAAGTAAGATCAAGGGCATGGGATGGGCCCCCAAGGTGAGCCTGCAAGAAGGCGTGGAGCGGGTTTACCAGTGGTACCTGGGCGAATTGTAGGGGCCGCCGGAGGCGCCGTCTTCGGCGGCGGAGATTTTTTCCCCCCTGTGAAGAGTCCGCCGGAGCCTGTGGAGCGGAGTGTTTCTTTCCCCCTGTGAAGAGTCCGCCGGAGCCTGCGGAGCGGAGGGTTTCTTTCCCCCTGTGAAGAGTCCGCCGGAGCCTGCGGAGCGGAGCGACGCAGGCGAACGTCGGACAAAGAGGGATCCAGAAGTCTTGGAAGGATCGAGGATTCTGGGACCCTTCGGGCACGACGTTCGGGAGGGAAGAGAAAGCCGTGAAGAGTCCGCCGGAGCCTGCGGAGCGGAGCGACGCAGGCGAACGTCGGACAAGGAAGGATCCTGAAGTCTCGGGAGGATCAGGGGGCCTTGGATTCTTCGGGCACGACGTTCGGGAGGTCGCTGCGCGCCCTCCCTCCGGCGTGCTCTTCACTTTTTGGGGGGCGACGGGCGTTCCCTACATAAATCACCGAATATTATATGACTGATTTCAACCGCCGGTTGTTGATGATGGTCCAGAAGCTGCTGGACCTGGGCGCCATGATGGCCGCTTTCGGGGCGGCTTTTTTGGTGGTGTGGGGGAAGGCGCGTCCCGTGGACCTTGGGGAGTTCCTGTGGATGCGGGTCAAGGTCTGGAACTTCCTGGTCCTGCTGGGGCTCCTGCTGGGCTGGTATCTGCTCTTTATGGCCAAGGGGCTCTACGAGTCCAGGCGCCTGGCGAGTCTCACCGACGAGGCCCGGGACGTGGGGATTGCCTGTTCGGCCGGCACGGTGGTGGTGATGCTGGCCGGGTGGGTCTTTGATATCCAGGTGGTGAACGGCCTCTTTCTCCTGGTCTTCTGGGTGGGGTCGATTCTCCTGACTCTTGGTGAGAGGGTGCTTCTCCGCCAGGGGGTCAAGCTGCTCCGGCGCAGGGGAAGAAATCTGCGCTACCTGCTGGTTGTCGGCACCAACGAGAGGGCCCGGAAATACGCCCGGGAGATCCAGGCCAGGCCTGAGCTGGGATACCTGCTGGTCGGGTTCGCAGACGACGAGTGGGAGGGGATGGAGGAGTTCCGGAAGTCCGGGTTCAATGTGGTCTCGGATCTTTCCGGGCTCAAGCTCTACCTGTTGGAAAACGTGGTGGACGAGGTGGTGATCGCCCTGCCTCTTAGGTCCCTCTACAAGGAGGCGGCCCGGGTGGTGGACGCCTGCCGCGAACAGGGGATCACGGTG
>JALUZX010000511.1 GCA_027011425.1 Planctomycetota bacterium | reverse complement strand
CCCTAGGATCCCCCGCCCTCAATCTCCGGGAGGAGTGCATGAGCAAATCGCTGGTGATCGTCGAGTCCCCGGCCAAGGCCAAAACCATCAACAAGTACTTGGGCCGGGGATTCACCGTAAAGGCCTCCATGGGCCACGTTCGGGATCTCCCAAAAACCAGGCTGGGCATCGACGTGGAAAACGGGTTCAAGCCCCGCTACCAGGTGATCCCGGACAAGCGGAAGATCGTGAAGGAACTCTCGGGAGCGGCCAAGAAGGCCGAGACCGTCTTCCTCGCCCCCGACCCCGACCGGGAGGGAGAGGCCATCGCCTGGCACCTGGCCCAGGCCTTGAAGCTCCCGGAGAGCAAGATCAAGCGGGTCACCTTCAACGAGATCACCAAGCGGGCCGTGCAGAAAGCCTTCGAGCAGCCGGGGGAACTCAACCAGAAGCTGGTGGACGCCCAGCAGGCCCGGCGGATCCTGGACCGGCTGATGGGCTATCTCCTTTCTCCCCTGCTTTGGGAAAAGATCTCCCGCGGGCTCTCGGCAGGGCGGGTCCAATCCGTGGCGGCCCGGTTGATCGTGGAGCGGGAGCGGGAGATCGAGGCCTTCGTCCCCCAGGAGTTCTGGAAGATCCTGGCCCACCTGCAGACCCCGCGGGGGGAGAGTTTCCAGGCCGGCCTGCTCAAGGTGGACGGCAAGAAGGAGGAGATCGGGAACGAAAAGAGGGCCCTGGAGATCGCCGAGCGGATCCGGAACTCCTCCCCCCGGGTCGCCCGGGTGGAGGAGAAGCCCAAGACCCTGGCGGCGCCACCCCCTTTCATCACCAGCACTCTCCAGCAGGCGGCCAGCACGAAGCTCCGGTTCAGCGCCAAGCGGACCATGCGGCTGGCCCAGGACATGTATGAAGGGGTCAACCTGGGCGGAGATTCGGTGGCGCTGATCACTTACATGCGGACCGATTCCTTCCGGGTTGCCGACGAGGCCCTGGAGGCGGTGCGGAAGCTCATCGGCGGGACCTTCGGGGAGGAGGACCTGCCGGAGGAGCCCAACCGGTTCCGCGCCAAGAAGGGAGCCCAGGAGGCCCACGAGGCCATCCGCCCCACGGATGTCTTCAAGAGCCCGGAGGAGTTGAAGAGTCTTGCCGTCCCCGGCGGCAGGGGCACGCCGAGCCACTCCTTCACCGAGGCCCACTGGAAACTCTACAAGCTGATCTGGGAGCGCTTCGTGGCGAGCCAGATGAAGCCCGCCAAGTTCCAGCTCACCATCGTGACCGTCGACGCGGGAGGGTGCGAACTCAGGGCCGAGGGAAAACGCCTGGTCTACCCGGGGTTTTTGAAGGTCGCCGGCAAGGACCCGGACGAGGCCCTTCTTCCGGAGGTGAAAGAAGGGGAGGATCTCGAGATCCTGGAGGTCACGCCGACCCAGCATTTCACCCAGCCTCCCAACCGCTACACCGAGGCCACCCTGGTCCGGGCCCTGGAGAAGAAGGGCATCGGCAGGCCTTCCACCTACGCCGCCATCATCTCCACGATCCAGGAGAGGGGATACGTGGAACTCAAGGAAAGGAAGTTCTACGCCACGGACCTGGGCAAGCTGGTGACGGACCAGCTTGTGGAGCACTTCGGGGACGTGGTGAACGTGGATTTCACTTCCCGGATGGAAGACCTCCTGGACCGGATCGAGGAAGGAAAGATCCCCTGGATCGAGGTGGTCTCGGAGTTCCACAAGACCTTCGAGAAGGACCTGGAGAAGGCCCGCAGGGAGATGAAGGACTTCCGGAAGAACCCGGAGGTGACCGACGAGAAGTGCGAGAAATGCGGGGCGCCCCTGGTGATCCGGCGGACCAGGAAAGGGACTTTCCTGGGATGCTCCAAGTATCCGGAATGCCGTTTTACAAAGCCCATGCCCGGCGCGGAGAGGGCCAAGCCCGTGGAGACCGAGCACGTCTGCCCCAAGTGCGGGGCCAAGCTGCTCTTGAGGGAGGGAAGAAACGGGAAGTTCCTGGGGTGTTCCGCCTATCCGGAATGTAAGTATACCGTCCCGGTGGACGCCGAGGGGAATCCTGCGCCCCCCAAGAAGACGGACGAGAAGTGCGAGAAGTGCGGGGCCCCCATGGTGATCAAGCAGGGGCGGCGGGGGCCTTTCCTGGCCTGCAGCGCCTACCCGGATTGTAAGAACACCAGGCCGCTGAAGGGGGCGAAGAGGCCGGAGCCCATCCCCACGGACGAGAAGTGCGAGAAGTGCGGGGCCCCCATGGTGATCCGCCAGGGCAGGTGGGGGCCTTTCCTCGGGTGCAGCGCCTATCCCAAGTGCAAGAACATCCAGAAGCTCCCCAAGGAGCTGGCGGAGAAGGCTTCCGGGAAAAAAGAATCCCAGCCCAAAGAATCGTAGGGGCCACGGTCGGCGGCGTCGCGGGAGCACACCTTTTTTTGTGAAGAGTCCGCCGGAGCCTGCGTCGCGGGAGCGACGCAGGCGAACGTCGGACAAGGGAGGATCGGGAAGTCTTGGATGGATCCGGGATTTCCAATCCATCGTGCACGACCTTCGGGCGCCTGGCGGCGCCCTCGGGCGTGCTCTTCACGGGGTGAGGGCGGGACGACCGCCGGGGCGTCGCTTCGTTCCGCCCCTCGGACGTTCCCTGCTGCGTCCTCTACGGATTTTTTTCCTGCAGGAGTTCTTCCAGGGTTTCGAAGGCCCGCCGGAGGTGGGGGATCACGATGGATCCCCCGATGACCAGGCCGATCTCCAATGCTTCCAGGATCTCCTCCCGGGTCACTCCCTCCGAGACGCACCGGTCCAGGTGGTAGAAGACGCAATCGTCGCACCGGAGCACAAGGGACCCGACCAGGCCCATCAACTCCTTGGTCTTCACGTCCAGGGCCCCCTCCCGGTAGGCCGCCGTGTCCAGGGCGAAGAAGCGCTGGATTCCCTTGGTTCCGGTGGAGAGGATCTTCTCGTTCATCTCCAGGCGGTAGAGCCTGGTTTCGGGCGCATTCTTTTTGGGTTTCACTCTTCCTTTTTCTCCATCCCGCCTGCGATCCGCCGGGCCGCTTCTTCCAGGAGGGCTTCGTCGGTCTCGTCGAAGGCTCCCTCCCGGCGGCCGTCCACGTCGATCTGGCCCAGGATCTTCCCCTCCCCGTCCCGGATGAGCACGACGATCTCCGAGCGGGTCTCCAGGGAGCAGGCCAGGTAGTTGGAGAGCCTGCGCACGTCCTTTATGACCTGGTTCCTTCCCTCGGAGACGGCCGTTCCGCAGACCCCCCGGCCCACAGGGATTCGGTCGTGGTCTGTGGGAGCCCCCACGAAGGGTCCGAGCACCAGCTCCTCTCCCTGGAGCCAATACACGCCCACCCAGTCGAAGTGGGGAAGCTCCTCCGCCAGGAGGCGGACGCAGAGAGCGGCCCTCTGGCCGGGCCCCATCCCCGCCTCCAGGCCCTGGTCCAGCTTCTCCAGGACCTTGGCGGCTCGATTCCTTTCGATCATGGCCTCCTCTCCCGGCCTAAAGAGAAAGGGGCGGGCGCTCCGGGTCGGTGGTGACCACCACCCGGTCCTCCAGGAGGAGGAGGGTGTGCTCCATCTGGCTCACCCGCGTTCCCGGCTTTTCCGCCAGGGGCGGATACTGAATGAGAATCTTCCTCTCAGCCAGGAGGGCCAGGGAGTTCTCCACGGCTTCCGGCCCGAGAGCCCCGGCCAGGTCCCGCCTGGCGAAAGGGAAGCCGTGGAGGGAGAGCAGGAAACGCTCCAGGGCCAGGGGGAGGCGGTCCTTGGACTTGGGCCTCCGCTTCAATTGGAAGACCTGGGGCTCTCCCAGGTCGTCGACCCATCCCTTTCCCGTGGAAGCGAAGGGCTCGATGGCCACGGCGGTCCCGGCCCGTAGCGCCAGGCGGGAGTTTTCCTTGTAGTTGGGGATCTGGGGAGAGCAGTGGATCTGGAACCTGTCCAGGCCGTGGCCCGTGAGGTTCACCACGGGATGAAAGCCTCTGGTGGTGATGGCTTTCTCCACGGCCTCCCCGAGGATTGCCACGGGCGTCCCAGGCCGGGCACGGGCGATGGCCGCTTCCAGGGCGTCCGCGGCGGCGGCGGCCAGCGGGGATTCGGGGCCGTCCCGGAGGTCCACGGTGACGGCCGTGTCCGCCACGTAGCCCTCCAGGTGGGCCCCCACGTCCAGCTTGGCCACGTTGTCGGGGAGGAAGACCCTGGGGTCGCCGGGTGGACAGCAATCGTGGGCCGCCACGTGGTCCAGGGAGATCTGGGCGGGGAAGGCCGGTTCGCCTCCCCGCGAGCGGATGAGTTCCTCTACGGCAAGCTGGACCTCCTCGATTCGGACTCCCGGCCGGATCATGGAGGCTCCCAGGTCCCGGGCGGCGGCGGCGATCCGTCCCGCCTCCAGGTATTTTTCGATCTCTTCAGGGTGCATGGCGCCAGGTTGTGGGGGATTCCCGCCTTCTTGTCCAGGTCAATAAAAAGCGAGTTCCCCGATCTCGCCTTCCACGGCCTCCAGGACGTCCAGGCGGCGGACGGCCTCTTTCATGTTGTTGTGGTCCACGTAGAGGGGCCTGTCCTCGTCTAAGTGGGCCACGGTCTTCCGCACGGCCCCCCGGGCGGCCCGGACGCCCCGGCCGAATTCGTGGTCCCGGAAATCCAGGGCCTGGGCGGCGGCGATCATCTCGATGGCCAGCACCCCCCGGGCGTTGTCCAGGATCTGGTGGGTCTTGAGGGCCGTGTTCATGCCCATGGAGACGAAGTCCTCCTGGTCGGCGGCGGCGGGGATGGACTGGGTGAAGGCCGGCGAGGAGAGGATTCTCTGCTCCACGATCAACATGTCCGCCGTGTATTGGCTGAGCATGTGCCCCGAGAACATGCCCGCCCCCTTGGTGAGGAAGGGCGGGAGGCCGGCGCTGAGGGCTGGGTTGAGGAGGCGGTTGAGCCTGCGCTCGGAGAGGACCGACACCATGGCGATCGCCCCGCCCATGGTGTCCAGGGGCATGCTCACGGGGGTGCCCTGGAAGTTGGCTCCCGTGAGCACGACCTTGTCGTCCCAGAGGAAGAGGGGGTTGTCGCCGGCGCCGTTGAGCTCGACCTCGAGCTGTTCCCGGGTCCAGCGCAGCTGGTCCCGGGCCGCGCCGATCACCTGGGGGGTGGAGCGCATGCTGTAGGCGTCCTGCACCCTGGTCTTCTTCCTGCCCGCGATGAGATCCGAGCCCTCCAGGACCTTCCGGATGTTGGCGGCCGAGGTTACGGCTCCACGGAAACCTCGGAGTTCGTGGAGGCGCACGTCGTAGGGCTTCATGTTGGCCAGCAGGGCCTCCAGGGTCATGGCGGCGGTGATCTCCGCCTGCTTGAGCCAGCGCTCGGCGTCGTAGAGGGCCAGGCAGCCCATGGCGGTGATCAGGTTGCTTCCGTTGATGAGGGCCAGGCCGTCCCGGGCCTGGAGTTCGACGGGCTCGATCCCGGCCCGTTCCAGGGCCTTGTCGGCGGGGAGGCGCTCCCCCTCCAGCCAGGCCTCTCCCTTGCCCATCAGGGCCAGGGCGATCTGGCTCATGGGGGCCAGGTCCCCGCAGGCCCCGACGGAGCCTTTCCGGCAGACCACGGGGGTCACTCCCTTGTTGAGCATCTCCACCAGGGTTTGGGTGATCACCGGGCGGCATCCCGAATACCCCTGAGCGTGCACGTTGGCCCGGGCCAGCATGGCCCCCCGCACCTGTTCGATCGGGACGGGCTCGCCGATTCCGGCGGCGTGATTGTAGATCAGGTATTTCTGGAATTTCCGGATTTGTTCGTCCGAGAGGACGATCTCCGAGAATTCGCCGATCCCGGTATTGACTCCATACATGATTTCCCGGGCGGCGATTCTCTCCTCGATGAAGGCCCGGCACTTGCGGATGCGCTCCAGGGCTTCGGGGGCCAGGTCCACCTTGCGCCCGAAGCGGGCCGCGGCGACCAGGTCGTCTACGGTGAGGCCTTTTCCACGGATGAGCAGGGTCATGAAAACCTCCTTGGATCGGGTCGGCTCCCCCCGAAAGGCGGGAAACCTTCACGAATTATCCAGGTCAGGGTTTTTCACGCCCGCCCACCCCGCTGCGACCGGGAGACCCGGCCCGCGTGGGGGTATTGTGAGGCCTGAGCCCCTTCCTTTCCAGGGGAGAAGGAGAGAGGCAGGAATAGGGCCCGGGCCGAAAGGCCTAGTCGTTCTTGGCGGTCTTCTCCTGGGGTGGGACCGTCCAGGCCAGGAGTTCCTTCATCTTCTCTGCCAGGGCCTTGGTCTTGGCCTCGACCAGGGCTTCCTTCTTGGCAAGCATCTTGGCCTTGGGGGATTTCCGGCCTTTCTTGGTGGCCGATGCCGCCACCTGGTTTTCCAGGCGCCTCTTCTCCCCCTCCAGCTTGTCCAACTGGTTGAGGAGCTTGCGCATCTTGGTGGCGAAGCTCCCGAGGCTTCGCTTGAAGTCCTTGCGCACGATGGAACGCATGGCGCCGAAAAGCCTGCCCGCCGAGATCCGGCCCTCGAGTTTCTTGTAGGTCTTCCCGTCCATGGAGAGGAGGACCACCCTGGGGAGCCTGCGCCCGCCCACGATCTTGTAGAGGGGATGGGACTTGGGGATCTCCCCGGCCTCCACCTGGGTGAGGCGGAAGAACTTGGCCCCCAGACAGACCCGCTCGTCCTTGAAGGTGGTCTTCTCGATGTACTTCACCACCTTGGCCGACTTGGGGTCTCTTCCCGTGATGAAGAGAAAGAGAGGCCTCCGGTCCCCACCCTCGGAGAACCGGGCCACCAGGCTCCGGGGGGAGTCGGCCTGGAAGGGATCTTCCAGGGGCGCGGGCGTGAAGCGCATCTCCAGGATCCTCTGGGCCTGGGCGCTCCTGGGCGCGATGGCGATGCCTCCGCCCCGGCCTCCGCCTCTACCGCCTCCTCCTCCGCCGCCGCCTACCGCTCCGCCACCTGCGGAGCCGCCCCCGCCGCATCACTGGGGCGGGGCGGTGTTCGCCGCCAGGGCCAGGGCGAAGGCGCAAAAGGCGAGGATCGAAAGCTGTTTCTTCATGGGTGGGTCTCCTGGGCCTGCTCTCCCTGGGTTCCTGGATGGGGGCAGGGAACGAACGAATTCTATCCTTGTTTTCCCTCACGGAAACGGGAGAAAAAGAAGGAACATGCAAAAAGATTCAGAGAATCGGGCATCCTCCCCGTTTTGCCTCCCTCCCCCATGTCCCAAAACGATCCATTTTTCAATGCTCCTTGGCGGTCTTCTCCCCGAGCGGAGTCGTCCAGGAGAGGAGGATCTCCATCTTCTTCAACAGTGCCTGCTTCCGGGCTTCCAGGATTTCTTCCTGTTTCTTCAATCGCTTCAGCCTTCCCTTGCCCCCTTTCTCCAGGGCCAGGGCCTTCCGGTAGTCCAGCTTCCGCCGGTCGGTGGAGAGGACATCCAGGGAATTCAGAAGTTTGCGCATCCTGGAAACGAAGGACCCGAGGCTTCGTTTGAAATCCTTGCGGACGATGGACTTCATGGCGGAGAAGAGCCGGGTGGCGGTGATCTTTCCTTCCAGCTTTTTCACGGTCTTCCCGTCCAGGGACAGGAGGACCACCCTTGGGAGTTTCTTTCCCGAGACGATCTTCCTGAGGGGATGGTTGGAATCGATTTCGGACGCGTAGACCCGGATCAGGCGGAAGAACTTGGTCCCCAGGGCGACCCTTTCGTCCTTCCACGTGGTGGCCTCCATGGTTCGGACCAGCCTGGCGATTTTTTTGTCATTGGAAGTAATATAGAGGAGAAGGGGTTTCCGGTTTTCCGTTTGGAAGAGCTTTTCCTTGAACTCTTCCAGGGATCCGGGCTCCACGTCCTCGATGGTGGGGTCCATCTCGAACCTGAGCCTGAGGATCTCCTGGGACCGGGCGCTTCTGGGGGC
>JALUZX010000510.1 GCA_027011425.1 Planctomycetota bacterium | reverse complement strand
GACCACGTATCCCGGCGTCCCCCCCGGGGGAATGCGCTGGGTGTCGGCCCGGTCGCGGGCGTTGAGCTTGTCCGCCTTGGCCGCCCAGAGCACCAGGGCCTCGGCCCAGGCCTTTCTCTCCGGCGCCTCCCAGCGGAGCCCGAAATTTCCGGAGGGGGGCATGAGCCGGCTCAGGGGCTGGCGCTTCTTCCGGGGAAGCGACGTGGGATAGGTGTCCACGGCCCCGTAGATCCAGGTCCCGGCGGTGAAGAAAGAAAGGCCGGGAAGGAATTCCCAGGAAAGCCTCCCCTCGATCCCGTGGACGTATCCGTCGCCGGCGTTCTCCTTGGTCACCTCGTTGTCCCCCCCGATGACGCGGCCCGTGGGGCGCCTGATGATCATGTCCCGGATCCAGGTGTAGAAGTAGTCCGCCTCCCCGCGGAAAGGCCCTTCCTCCATACGCCCGCCGATCTCGAAGGTGAGGTAGTGCTCCGGGTCCAGCCCCGGCGAGGGAGTCTCGATCTCGTTGGACCGGGCCGAGTCGAACCGGGTCAGGTCCGAGAGGTTGGGGGCCCGGAAGGCCTGGGAGAGGCCGGCGTAGATCGCCTCGTCCCCGTCCCCGGGCCTCCAGGCGGCGCGCAGGCTTCCCACGACCGCGTCGAACCGGTCCCCAAGCCCCATCCGGTTTCCCGTGGTCGGATCCTGCACGGAATGGGCCTTCACCCGATCCCAGGTATACCTGGCCCCGGCCGCCAGTTCGAAGCCCCGCCCCAGGTCCAGCTCGTCCCGAAGGAAGAGGGAAAGGCTGGTGTAGTCGGCGTCGTCCGCCACCGGCCCCTGGATGGAGGCCCCGTGAAAGACGCCGTTGCGCCACTCCCGCTTGTGGGACTGGACGCCGTCCCGGTAGAACTCCGCCCCCCAGGTCCACTCTCCCGCCTCGGTTGGCGTCACCCCCTGGATCCAGGCCCCCCACGTGTCCACGCGGAACCCCTGGAGGTCGTGCCGGGGCTGGCCCGAGCGGATCCTGTCCCGGACGCGCTCTTCCTTCTGGGTGTGGAGGGACAAACTCGCCGTAAAGGAAGAGAGGGCCGGCCCAAGGTCCCTGGCCCTGTATTGGAGGTAGGTGAGGTCCCTCTCCTGGTCCAGGCTCCGCCTCAGCTCCCTGCCCACGGAGGTCCCCTTCCAGCTCTTCCCGAAGATCGTCTTGTGGGCCCTCCAGGCGTCGTCCTGCCTCAAATGCTGGTGGAGGAAGACCAACTTTCCCTTACGGTCCGGATGATATTCGATCTTGACGTCCCCGTCCCACTCGGTGTAGCCCGTGTGGGGCCACTTTCCCGTGGAACGCCCCCCCTGGAGATCCCCGAAATACTTCAGGTCCGCCCCGGCGAGAAACCGGAGCTTCCCCCCCATGAGGGAACCCATGGCCTCCTGGCGCCCCAGGCGGGTCCGCTCCGCCGAGGCCCAACGGAGAATCGTTCTCCCCCTGAACCGGTTTCCCGGGCCCAGGGAGGGAAGGTCGGGGGAGAAGGCCAGGATCGCTCCGCCCACGGCGTCGCTCCCGTAGAGGACCGACGCCGGGCCCCGGAGCACCTCGATCCGCCCCAGCGAAAGAGGGTCCAGGGTCCCGAAATACTGGTTGGGGCCGCTCCGGAAGACGGAATTGTTGAACCGGATCCCGTCCACAAGGAGAAGGGTCCTGTATCCCGTGAAACCCCGGATGTAGGGCGAGCCCTGGCCGTGGGAGGTCTTCTGGACCATCACCCCCGGCTCCTCCTCCAGGGCCTCGGGCAGGGTCCGGGCCATGCGCTCGTCCAGAAGCACCCGCCTGGTGAGCAGGCTCACCGAGTAGGGGGCGTCCAGAAGGGAACGCTCCCGCCGTCCCGCCCGGATCTTGACCTCCTTCAAGGCCTGGGCCTTCTCTGCCTTTTCAGTCTTCTCGGTCCCAGGTTTCTTCCCCTCCTGGGCTCCCGCGGGGGGACAGGTCCAGAAGGCCAGCAAAAGCGCCGAGGCAGCGGAGACGAGGAAACGGTCCATGAATCTTTACCTCCTTGGAAAAAGAAAAAATTTGGCCCTGGTGGGAAAGCCTTACCGGAACGGGGGGGAGGACGGATCGGTTCAACGATCTTGACAATCTTTCCCGGGCCCCCGGCAATGGCTTCATGAAGAAGACTCTCCAGAACCGGGTCCTGGTGGTGACCGGGGCCTCGGCGGCCCTCCGGGG
>JALUZX010000509.1 GCA_027011425.1 Planctomycetota bacterium | reverse complement strand
CCCCTGGGACCCACCCCGAAGGTCCGCCCCGGGCCTGGCACTGGCCGTGGGAATCCGTTTCTAACCTTCCAAACTTCCCGCCCCGGGGAGCTTCCCGTATAAATTAGTCCTTCAATAAAAGGAGAAACTCCCATGAGCGCCTTCATTCCCTTGGTATGTACTCTTGTGCTCCTCCCCGGACCCGGCCGGAATCCGGCCGGGAAACCCCAACCGCCCAAGACGGAAAAGGCCAAAAAGGCCGACCCGGCCCGTAGGCTCCAGGCTCTCCAGGAAAGCCTGGAGGCCTTGCAAGGCCTGCTCCAGAACCGGATCGACGTCTCCGCCCTCCGGGCCGCCCTGAAGAACAGGAAGCCCAAGTATCGGGTCGTCGAACCGAAGAAGCCCAAGCCCGCGCCGGGCCAGGAGAATCCCACGGAGCGCCCCAAACCCGGCCAGGCCGAGTCCACCCCAGGAGAAACCCCCGAAAAACCCAAGGCCGCGGCGGCCCCCACCAAGAAATCCGGCGCCCCGGGGGACGTGGTCCTTCAGGCCGACGGCACCCCCATCACCCGGGGGGAGATCGATCAGATCTCGGACTTCATCATGAGCTACTCCCCCGACCTGCCGCCCGAGGAGTGCCAGAAGAGAGCCCTGGAATCCCTCCTGGTCCGGGCCCACCTGGAATCGATCTACAAGGACAAGCTCCCGGCCATGAAGAAGAAGATCGAGGCCATCCGCAAGAGGATCGTGGAAAAGGGCGAGATCTTCGCGGACGTGGCCCGGGAGGCCTCGGATTGCCCCAGCAAGAACCAGGGCGGGGACCTGGGAGAAATCGGCCACGGCCAGATGGTCCAGCCTTTCGAATACTATGCCTTCAACACCCCCAAGGGCCAGGTCTCACCGGTGTTCTTGAGCCCCTTCGGATACCACATCCTCAAGGTCATCCAGGAACCCCGGGGCATGGATCCGGCGAGCCTGAAAGTCAGGGTCCGCCACATCCTGGTTGCTTTCGACAAGGACGTGAACAAGCTCCGGAACCTCATCCGGGAGGCCAAGGCCGGGAAAGTGAAAATCAAGGTCCTGGACCCCTCGATCAAACAGGCCATTCCCTCCCAGTACGCCCATTGAAAAACCGGGCTCAGGGAGAGCCGAAGCGCTCTCTCAGCCAGGCCACCAGGGCACGCAGGTCCCCGGGGAGAGGCGCCTCGAAGGTCACCTTCTCCCCGTGGGCCGGGTGAAAGAAGGTCAACCTCTTTGCGTGGAGGGCCTGCCTCTCCAAGGGAGGTGCCTCGGGAGGCAAAGGAAAGCGCTGGGCGTTGGGGGAACGGTAGATCTTGTCCCCCACCAGGGAATGGCCCAGGCTGGCCATGTGGACCCGGATCTGGTGGGTCCTCCCCGTCTTGGGCATGCAGGCCACCCAGGCCCAGCGCCCGAAATCTTCCAGGACCTCGTAGAAAGTGGTCGACTCCCGCCCCCCCTCGGAAACCACTTTCATCCTTTCCGGGTGAAGCGGGTCCCGGGCGATGGGCTTCTCGACATAGTCCGAAAGAAACTCCGGAACCCCGTGGACCAGGGCCAGGTAGAGTTTTTCCGTCTTCCTGGCCTTGAACTGGGCCTTCAGCTCCCGCATGGCTTCCTCGGTCCGGGCCAGGACCATGACCCCGCTGGTCTCCTTGTCCAGCCTGTGGACCACCCCGGGCCGCTCGGGCTCCCCCGGGGGGTAGGGCAAAGGCCCGTATTTCCACTGGGCCCACTGGGAGAGGGTGCCCCAGCCATGGGCCGAATTGGGGTGGACCGCCACCCCTACCGGCTTGGCCACCACCACGATCCAGGGATCTTCATAGAGGACGGGAACCTCCATCTCCTCCAAGGAGACCCGGGCCATAACCTTTTCTTCTTCCAGGTTCAGAACCACCCGGTCGCCCTCTTCCACAACATGGCTGGGCTTCACAGTCCTTCCCCCGACCCGGACTTTCCCCCGCTTGATCAAAGTCTTCAGGTAGGTCCGGGAAAAACGGGGAAAGACCTGGTGGAGGGCCTTGTCCAGCCGTTCGCCGGCCAGGTCCCCGCCAAGGACTCTTTCCCATTTCCCTTTTTCTTCTCGTGTTTCTTCCATGGCTCCGCGCCGGGGAGAAAAGAAAGAACTCGGCCTGGAAAATCTCCAGCCTCACCGTACCCTCTCCCTTGCGGCCCTTCCAGGATCCCCCCTCCGGAAAGGGGAC
>JALUZX010000508.1 GCA_027011425.1 Planctomycetota bacterium | reverse complement strand
CCTTGGGGTCGTCCTTTCCGGCGGCGGGGAAATCCGGGGGAGGGCCCGGCTGAAGGGCGCCGCCTGGGTGGTCCTGGCCTGCCTGGCCGGAACGGTCCTCACCATCCCCGGCCTTCCCGCGGACCCGGGCCGATACGCGGCCTGGCTGTTCGGAAAGCACGCCCGGGACGCCGCCTCGGGCTGGGAGTTCTTCCGGGGCCTGCCCCGGGGATGGATTTTCCACCCCCAGGTGACCTTCCGCTGGGCCATGGGCGGGCTGGCGGCGGCTCTCTTCGGGATGGGAGGGTTGCTTGCGCTGTGGATCCGGGACAGGGGGGCCCGCCTGGTTCTTTTGCCCTTCGGTGCGACCTGGTTCCTGCTCGTCGGATATTCGGGGGTCCTCTACGGAAGGTATTGGCTTCCCTTCCTTCCCCTTTTGTGTCTCGGGGCGGCCTGGGGATGCATGGAACTGGCGGGCCGGAGAAAGACGGTCGGACGGATTCTCCTCGTCCTCCTGGCCGGGTGGTCCCTCTACCAGGGACTCCTCCAGGACCAGGCCCTGAAAAAGAAGGACACCCGGGTCCTGGCCCACCAGTGGCTGAAAGGGCACGTGACCCTGGGAGGGGGAATCGCCACCCTCTATCCTCTGCGCACCGAACCGGCCGCCACCAAGGCCCTTCTCGGCGAAGTGCGCCGCCGCCCGGGGGTGAAGGAGAAGCTCGCCTTCTTAGACCAGGTTCTGGAGAAGAATCCCTTGGCCCTCTCCCACCTCCTTTGGGATTCGGCCTACCCCGCCCTGGACCCCACTTTCTTCGAACTGCGTTGGGCGTCTTTCCAGGGGGAGAAGAAGCTCCAGGCCGGCCTGGCGGCCCTGAGAAAGAAAGGGGTCCAGTATTACATCTGGACATCCTTCAGGGATGGAATGGTCCTGGAGAGGGGAAAGGGTGCCTTTCCGGAGAGGACGGCCTTTCTGGCTTCCCTGGAGCGGCTTTGCGGGACACCCAAGGCCCGCTTCGACCCGGGCCCCCCCGATCCCAGGATCCCCCTGGCCGAGTTGGAGACCCACATCGTCCAGGCTTTCCGGCCCCTCCGGCCCGGCCCTGAGATCCGTATCTACGAAATCCCCCCGTAGCCGTCCGGGGCGGCGGTCCCACTCCACGGCGAAAGGCTCCCCCTTCCCGGGGCGTTTCCCTGGGGAATCATTCTTTTCGTCCAAGGGAGGAAAACCAGCCTTGAAGCGCCTGGAACCAAGGGATCGACACCCGGAACACCTCCGGAGCCTGGAGGAGTTGGCCGGGGTCCTGGGTCTTCCCAGGGACAAGCTCCTCCCCCGGGGCCGGGGGATGGGAAAGGTGGACCTCCAGGTCCTGGGGGAACTCCAGGAGCGGCGGCCGGGCAAGTTGATCCTGGTCACGGCCATGACCCCCACGCCCTTCGGGGAGGGGAAGACGGTCACCACCATCGGCCTGGCCATGGCTCTGGAGGCCTTGGGCTACCGGAGCGCCTGCACTTTGCGGGAACCTTCCATGGGGCCTCTTTTCGGCGTGAAAGGAGGAGGGACCGGCGGGGGAAAGGCCTACCTGGTGCCTTCCGACGGGATCAACCTCCATTTCACGGGGGATTTCCACGCCGTGGCCATGGCCCACAACCTGTTGGCCGCCGCCGTGGACCAGGCCCTGTTCCGGGGCGATGTGGAGGGCCTGGAGCCGGGAGGCGTCACCTGGAAGCGGGTGGTGGACCTGAACGACCGGGCTTTGCGCTATGTGGATGTGCGACCCGACGGGCGCCGGAAGGGTGAGACCCGTTCCACCGGTTTCGACATCACCGCAGCCTCGGAGGTCATGGCGGTCCTGGCCTTGTCCCGGGATTTCGCGGACTTGAGGCGGAGGCTCGGGAAGATCGTGATCGGAAAGGACAGAAGGGGGCGGCCCGTGACGGCCGAAGAGTTGGGTGCCGCCGGGGCCATGGCGGCCCTGGTCCGGGATGCCCTCCTGCCCAACCTGGTCCAGACCTCCAGCGGAACCCCGGCGTTCGTCCACACCGGTCCTTTCGCCAATATCGCCCACGGCTCCTCTTCCATCCTGGCCGACCTGGTTGCCCTCCGGTCTGCCGATTTCGTGGTGACCGAGGCCGGGTTCGGGGCGGAGATGGGGGCGGAGAAGTTCTTCCACATCAAGTGCAGGGCCGGGGGGCCCAAGCCCTCGGTGGTGGTGCTCGTGGCC
>JALUZX010000507.1 GCA_027011425.1 Planctomycetota bacterium | reverse complement strand
CCTGAGGAAGGGGCGCTTCCGGGGAAGGCTCCGGAAGCTGGAGATCCCCGACCCGGTCCGGCCCACCCGGATCTGGCTGGTGGAAAACCAGTGGGGCCAGTGGGTGGGCTGGATCGACGCCACGGGGAGGGCCTTCGCCTTGAAGCCTTTCAAGAAAGAACCTGTCCGGGTCTACACGGGCAGCCTGGAGGATTGCGTGAAAGTCCTCCTGGGCCTGGACGGCCCTCCGTCCCTGGAAAAAGAAAAGGAACATCCCAAAGGAGAAACATGACCCGCCTTTCCCTGTCCCGCCTCTTTTTCTTCCTCCTCTTTCCCGCCTTCCTCCTTTCCTCCCCTTCCGCCCAGCTCTCCGCTCCCATTCCCGTGGTCCGGCGGGTGGCGGACCGGGTGATCCGGGGGGGCGTGGGGCCCGTGAGTTTCCGGAGAGTCCCGGCGGCTTCCCAGTCCCCCGCCTGGGATCCGGCCACGGGCGGCTCCTTTTATTCCCTGGCCACGGCGGCCGTGCCCGGGGCCGGAAAGGGAGGCCTCCTCCTCTTTCGGGCCGGTCTTCGTTGTCCCAAGGATATCCGCGCCCGTTTTCTCAGGGACCCCAGGAATCCGGCTCTCCGTCTTTTCGTGGAGGGAAGGCTCGTCCTGGGCGGCCCGCCCGGGAAGACCGGGGAAATCCGCCTCGCCGGGGGGGATGTCCACCCTCTCCTTCTGGCCGTCCATCTCCCCCCGGGCAGGACCCCGCCCGTCCGGTTCCGGATCTTCGAAAAGGGGCGGGAATCCCGGTCGTGCAGAATCGTAGAGCCCGGCGGGTCTTCGGGCGGGCCGGGCGGACCCTGGGCCTGCCTCGGCCCCCTTCCCGCTCCGGAGGGTGCGGAAAAGGCTCTGGAGGGGGCCCGGGCCGCGGCGGAGGAGGGGAAAGCGCCCTGGAAGGCTCTTCCCCCTCTCGAGGTCCCGGTGGTCGGAAGGCCCTTTACGGGGTGGATCTATCCCGAGGGGGTCCTGCTCTACGCCCTGGCCCAACTCGCAAAAGAGACGGGAGACCGAAAATACGAGGACTACCTGGCCTCCTGGTGGGGGACGGCCCGGAGGCTTTACCCCGATTCCCTCTTCCTGGCCCGGAACGCTCCCTGGATCCGGGGCCCCTACTGGGTCCGGTTCAAGCGTCGGGCCCTGGACGACACGGGCGCCATGGGAGTCGCCGCGGCGGAGGCGTTTTTCCTGCTCGGAGATCCCTTCTGCCGGGAGACCGCCCTGGACATGGCCAGATACGCTCACACGGAACAGACCCGCCTCCCCGGCGGGACCTTCGACAGGGTGGACGGGGCGGGAAGGATCACGCTTTGGGTGGACGATCTCTACATGGGCTGTCCCGTGATGGTCCGAAGGTGGAGGATCACCGGCGAGGCGGACTACCTGGACGACGCGGCCCGCCAGATTCTGGGCATGGCCCGCCGCCTCCAGAGGCCCGACGGCCTGTTCATGCATGGGATGCGGCTCACCGAAAAAAAGAAGGTCCCCTGGACCTGGGGCAGGGGAAACGGCTGGGCCATGACGGCCGAGACGGAGGTCCTGGGGGCCCTGGGCGGAGGCCACCCCTTGCGGGAGAAAGTGCTCCAGGTCTACAGGCGGCACGCGGGGGGAATCCTGCCTCTCCAGTCCAAGGGGGGCATGTGGCGCCAGGTCCTGGACCTTCCCCGGTCCTGGGAGGAGACCTCCTCGACGGCCATGTTCGTTCTCTCCCTGGCCCGGGGCGTCCGCCGGGGCTGGCTGGAGGGCCCCATGGCGGCCCGGGCGGCCCGGGCCGCCGAGGCCGGCTGGAAGGGGCTGGCCGCCCGGGTCTCCCGGAAGGGCTCGGTCCAGGGGATCTGCGTGGGCACCAACCTGGGCCACAGCTTGGAAGACTACCTGGAGCGGCCCGAGCGGGTGGACGACCTCCACGGCCTGGGGCCTGTGATCCTGGCAGGGGTGGAAGTGCGCCGTATGCGCGCTTCTCCGGGTGGGAAGCGTAGATAACCCGGGGGAGGGAAATTCCCAGAAGCCGAGAGGGCATGACCAAGGTTCAAGGAAAAGTCTTCGGCCTTCGGGCCGCCGAGATCGGGGCCCTTGAAAAGCTCCTGCACCGGCGGGTCCCGCCGGCCCGGGCCCTTTCCTACGAGTTGGCCCGGGAGCTTTCGGGCCTGGCCGACGCCCTGGGGCGCTCCGTGGGGGCGACC
>JALUZX010000506.1 GCA_027011425.1 Planctomycetota bacterium | reverse complement strand
CTGTAAGGGCCCCACCGGCACCTGCACCACGGCGAACCCCGCCTTCTCGACCCTCCCCTGGAAACCCTGGACTAAAGCCTTTTCCTCCTTCTCGATCTCCCCCGTCACTTCCCTGCGCTTCCCCTCGAAATCCTTCCCTTCGAGAAGGGCCGGTACCCGCGCCCGCAGGATGCGGACCAGGCGATCCATCTCCCCGGCGAAGACAGCCCCCTTCCCGGCGGCAAGAGAAAGCAGTCTCGGCGAGGAGGGATCGGAGAAGTTGTGCACGTAGCACCGGTCCCTGGGAACGGCGCACCGGGGAGACAACTCCTCCAGGATCCTTTTGACCGTAGTCGTCCGCCCTGTCCCGGTGAGGCCCGAGACGAAGACGTTGTAGCCCGGGGCGTAGAGTTCCAACCCCAACCGCAAGGCTTTCAGGGCCCTGTCCTGGCCCACTGTCCCGGGGACGGAACGGGTGGTCCGGGTCCGTCCCAGACTTCCCACAGGGCAGTTCCACCTCAGGTCCCGGGGAGAGAGGAGGGTCTCAACTTTGGAGCGCGCCATGGAAATCCTTTCCTCGCAAGGAGTTGACGGAAACCATCTTACCCGGCCCGAGTTCCCGTCCTTCCCCTTTCCCCCCGGCTCGCACAATCTTTACCTCCTTCCTCCTCCTTGGAAATAGCCTCCTTCCGGCCCATGAGGCACAATGTCTCTTCGCCCCTTTTCCAGACCCCCGCGGAAAGAGGGCGCTCGAGACGGGCCGTCACGAAACAGAAAGGACGACGACCATGACTACAACCCCTTTGAACCGGAGAGAATTCCTCGGCGCCGGCATTGGGATCACCGCCGCCGGCCTGGCGCCTTCCGGAGCCCTTGCGGAAGGACTGCTCGGGGGAAAGCCGACGAAGAAATCCAAGGTCGTGGACGTGACCTGCCCCGACTGGATCCATGAAAGCAAGGAGGGCGCCGTGGTGCGGCCCGAAGTGGTCAAGGCCGTGATCCACGAGGGACTGAAGCTTCTCGCGGGCAAGAAGCAGGCCGACGCGGCCCTCAAGCAGTTCGTCTCCCCCAAGGAGACGGTGGCCCTCAAGTTCAACGGTCTCTCCCGGGACTTCGCCGGCGTCAACCAGGCCATCCTCTCGGCTTTGACCGAACTCCTCCAGGAATGCGGGATCGAAAAGAAACGCATTCTCGTCCTGGAAGGAGCCGGCTGCGACGTGAAGGGTTACGGGACACCGGACTTTACAAAGGACAAGACCTACACAGTCCGCAACACCGTCCGCGGCGGAAAGATCGTCAAGTCCGAGACGAAGCTCACCCGGTGCGTGGAAAAGCAGGCGGACTGCATCATCGACATCCCGGACATCAAGAACCACGGCATCGCCGGGATCACGGGCGCCCTGAAGAACCTGGCCTACGCGGGCCGCTCGGTGATGAGCAACCCGCGCCAATTCCACGGGGGGATGTGCGACCCCGCCATGGCGGAGATCAACAACCTGAAACCCCTTCGGGAAAAGGTGCGCCTCGTCCTGGCCCAGGGGTTCAAGGGAGTCTTCCACGGCGGCCCCGGGACGCGGAGGCCCGGCTTTCATTTCCGGCACGACGGAATGCTCTTCTCCACCGACCGGGTGGCGGCGGACCGGATCCAGTGGAAAATCGTCGACGCCGCCCGCAAGGTCAAGCGGAAGAGGCCCATCCGCCGCGTTCCCTCCCTGGAGACGGCGGCCGAGCTGGGGCTCGGGACCAACGACCCGGCCCGGATCGACTGGGTGAAGAAAAGGCTCGCCGGGAAGGTCTGAACCGCGCTCCTCATACGCCCCCCCCCGGCAGCCCCGGCGGGGGGATGCGTATATCCCGTCACGGGGTTTCCAGGGCGTCCCTCAGGACGGGCTTCTCCTCCAGAAGGGCCCGGGCCCGATCCAGGGAAAGGCCCCGGGCGGCCATGAGGACCGCCAGGGGGACCACCCTCTCCCGGGAAGCCGCGGCCCGCACGTGCGCCTCCGGCGGGGCTTCCAGGAGTTCCGCCGGAGGGCGGTCCGTCCCGTGGACGGCCCCCACCAGGGCCTCCAGGGCCTTCCCCCTTCCGGCGCCCGAGATGTCCCCCACGATTCGAAGGGCCCGCTCGAAGAGCTTGGAATTGCTGATCCGCACGTCCACCATGCGGTTCCCGTAGACCTTCCCGGCCAGGACGTGGGCCCCCGTGGAGAGAAGGTTCAGGAAGAGCTT
>JALUZX010000505.1 GCA_027011425.1 Planctomycetota bacterium | reverse complement strand
CTCTCCCATCGGGCCGGTTCCGCCGGGCCAGCTTTTCGAGGCGGGAGAGGAAATAGAGATGGACCTCGGCCTCCCCGGCGAGAATCTCCCACAGGGCGTCCAACCCCTCCCGGTCGGAGGGAACGAAACGGGATTCCTCTCGCAAGCGTCCTTCGATTTCCTTCCCGGCCGCACCGCCTGGTAGTATCCTTCCAATCCGCCCGCGTCGTGGCAAGGCGGAAAAGAAAAACGGACCCCCCGGGAGAACCATGGAAAACAACCGCACCCCCGAGATCCTCTTCCTCACCTGCGGATGTCCGCCCGAGCAAGTGGGCGGCGTGGAGCAACACTCCCTGGAGCTGGCCAGGGCCTTCCGGGATGCGGGCCTGGAGACGGCTTTCTACGCCCGGGGCGACCGGGCGGACCTGGAGGAATACGACACCTACCGGGGAGATGTGGAGGGTTTTCCCGTGACCCGGGTGATCTACAGGTGGTCCAAGGCCCGGAGCCTCCGGCATATCTACGACGACGAAACCCTTGGCTCCGTGTTTACCAGGTTCCTCGAGCGGGCCAGGCCCCGGCTGATCCACGCGCACCACATGGGGGGACTTGGAGTGTCCTGCTTGAAGGTGGCGAAGGACTCAGGGATTCCCCTGGTCATGACCCTCCACGACTACTGGATGATCTGCCCCCGGGGCCAGATGTTCCACTCCGACCTCTACTCCTGCTCCACAGTGGACCCGAGACTCTGCGCTCCCTGCATGGCCGCCACCTGGCCCGCCCTCCTTCCCTCGGGAGGTGGGCTCCCCTTTTCCCCGGACCTTCCCAGGGAAGATCTTCCTTCCGCGGCGGCCCTCCACGACTGGCTGCGGGAGATGTTGGCCCTTCCCGACCTCCTCCTCACACCATCCGAAGCCGCCCGGAAACGCTTCCTCCAGTTCGGAGTTCCGCCAGAGCGGATTCATGTGGAAGAAAACGGCCTGGACACCGCCCCTTTCGCCGGAATCCGAAGGGAACCCTCCCCCCGACTCCGGGTCGGTTTCGTCGGAACCCTGATCCCCTCCAAAGGCGTCCATGTCCTCCTGGAGGCCTTCGCCCGCCTCCCCGAAGGCACAGCCTCCCTCCTCCTGGCGGGAAACGCCCCCCCCTTCTACCAGCACACCGATTACATGGACCGGATCAGGGAACTAGCCGCCCGTGTCCCCCGGGGAAACCCCGTGGAGGTCCTGGGAAGCTACCGCCACGAGGACCTGCCGGATCTTCTTTCCCGGATCGACGTCCTCGTCGTGCCGGCCCTGTGGGAGGAGGTCTTCGGTCTCACTCTGAGAGAAGGACTCCTCTCTGGGGCCGCCGTGGCCGCCTCCCGGGTAGGAGGCCTCACCCAGGCGGTGAAAGAAGGGGAAAACGGTTTCACCTTTCCCCCGGGGGACGCCGGAGCCCTGGAAGCGATCCTACGCCGTTTCCTGGAGGACCCAGGCCTGGCGACAAGGCTCGGGAAGGGGCCGAAGCAGGTCAGGACCCTGGAGGACATGGCCCGAAGCATCCTGGACCGATACAGGAACATCCAACCGGACCTTCCGCGCTGAAACCTTCCAGGATTCTCCCCTATTACCTATTAATTGAAGGAAGCTTTTTCCGGAACCTCATCCATACCTAATCCGTCACAGCATAGTATTGTTTTTCCAGGGCTCCCCTCCCGCCCCCATTCGGGGTGAGCCTCCTTCAGCATTTCAACCTGGTCCAATGTCTCAAACCGGCTTCCCAACTGGGGGGAACCCGGAGATGTTCTTTTTCCCAGAACATGGAGGTTCTTTTTCATGCGACATCGGATTCTCTTCTTTCTCGCTGTTTCTGGTCTCCTGGGAGGCCTGGCCTCCGGGGCAGACTGGATTCCCCTGAAACAGGGAGCCGCCCCGGGCTCCACACCCACGGTGCGCGTCCTTTCCAGCACCACCCAGGCCATCCAGGTGGAGGTCACAGTCCCAGGTTTCTGGGCGGAAAAGACCGCTAACGGCTGGCGCGTCCGTCTTCCCCAAGGCCTTCCCACGATGGACGAAGGAAGGCCTGAACTCTCCTTCCTGGCCTGCACCCTGGCTCTCCCGAACGAGGCTCTTCCCACGGTGAACTTCCGGTCCGCCGCCTGGGTCCTCCCCAGGTCCTTGAAGGTCCGGATGGCGCCCAAGCCGGAACTCGAAGGGGAACATCACCAGCCGCCTCAGCCGGCGGCGCCGGGGCTGGCCTACCCCTCGGCCCAGGTCGAGGTGGCCCATCACGGCCTCTGGAGGACCCTCCCCCTGGTGACCCTTAGGATCCATCCGTTCCAGGCCAAGGGCGACGGAACTCTCGTCGGCGTGGCGGCCCGGATGGTCTTCGACGTAAACCCGGCCAACCCTCCCGCCTCCTGGCCCTCCGTGGTGGTGCCCGAGGAATTCCTGGCCCTGGCCAAGAGCACGGTGGCCAACTTCTCCTTCCTTCCCTCCACGACCAATCCCCCCGTGGAACCCACGGCCTCCACGACGGAATACCTGGTGATCGCCAATTCCTCCCTCGCCCCCGGTGTGACCAACCTCATCAACTGGCGGAAAAGGCAGGGCTACAAGACCGAACTGGTCACCACGAATTCCACCAGCGCCGCCACGATCAAGAGTTACATCCAGAGCCGCTTCTCCGGCGGACACCTTAAATACGTGGTGCTGGTCGGCGACTACGCCCAGATCCCCTGGTACTACTGGAGCGGAGACCGCTCCGACATGTGGTACGCCTGCCTGACAGGCGGAAGCAACCCGGACCTCTATCCCGACGTGGGCCTCGGCCGTCTCTCCGGGACCTCGGCCAGCCAGATCGCCCACCAGGTCGCGAAGATTCTCAAGTACGAGCAGAACCCGCCCTCGGGATCCTGGTTCACCAAGACCATCCTGGCCGCTCACAGGCAGGGAGCGCCGCACAAGTACGTGGGTTGTTCCGAGCAGATCGCCCACGGTCCCCTGGGCTCCAGCGGATGGACGATCATCAAGCAGTACGGCAACAACTCCGCCGTCTCCAACTCCACGGTCAGCACCTACATCAACGGCGGCGTGGGCCTGGTGAACTACCGCGGCCACGGGAGCACCACCCAATGGGCCAGCGGGTGGAACACCCATTCGGGCGGATACTCGGTGAGCTACGTCAACGCCCTCCACAACGGCGACAAGACTCCCATCGTCTTCAACATCGCCTGCTACAACGGCAACTTCCAGTATGGCACATGCCTCCAGGAAGCCTGGATGCGGGCCAACGACGCCGCCGTGGCGAGCCTGGGCGCCACCCAGCCTTCGTATACGACGCCCAACCACGAGTTCGACAAGGAACTCTACCGGGCGATCTTCCAGAACAAGCTGACTAATATCTACTCCTTCTGGTACAAGGGCGTGGTCAAGCTGATCTCCATGGGGACCTACGGCAGGCACAACGCCCGGATGTACTGGTGGGCCGGTGACGGGAGGACCAACCTCTGGTCCAAGGCCCCCAGCACCCTGACCGTCTACAAGCCCTCGAGTCTCACCGTGGGATCCCACATGGTCACCATCACCGTCAAGAGCGGCTCCTCCTACGTGAGGGGCGCCAGGGTCTGCCTCTACAAGGGCACCCAGGTCTTCGCCGTGGGTTACACCGGCTCCACCGGCAAGGTGAACTTCTCTGTTCATCCCACTACTCCCGGCGCCATGCTGGTCACGGTGACGGCCAAGGACCGCCGCCCCTACCAGGGAAGCATCACCATCACCCCGGCGGTGACCCGGATCGCGCCCAGGTTCCTGTCGTCCATCAACATCACCGTTGGGAGCAAATACAACGGCCAGCTCTGGATCACCGATGCGAATACGGCCCTCTCCAAGCGAGTGGCCCTTCCCTCGATCTTCAACACCACCGGCATCAACGCCCTGCTCGTGACCACCGTCTCCACCACGACGGGCACGATCTATGGATACCTGTCCACCATCAGGAGGGGTACGAGCGCGGGCGACGTCTATTACTTCCACATCAAGCCCGCCGGTTCAGGCTATAGCATGACCTACTTGAGAAGGCTGAATTCCACGGCTTTCTCCGGCGGAAACCTGGCCCAGCTCTACTACTACAGAGGGCGGATCTACACGGTCCACCAGAACAGCTCCAGGAAGGGCGCGGTCATCTCCTCCGTCCCGGCGGCCGGCGGCCCGGTGAAGCTCGAAAAGAACCTCACCGCCGTCAGCGGGTTCCAGGGCATCGGAAACGCCATGGTCGGGATCGGAAGCGACCTCTACGTGGCCACGTGGAACTCCGCTTCCGGCGGCCAGGAGCAGATCTGGCGCTGGAGCATCACCACCCACGCCACCACCAAGGTCGGCGTGCTTCCCAAGACCCTATCCACGGGATCCTTCTTCGGTCCCGTGAATCTCCAGATCTACGCCGGTTACTACCTTGTGGCCATCGGCGTCTATGGTGATGTGGCCTGGATCCGGAGAACCAACGGCTCCGTCTACAGGCACTATCACACCGGTAGCTGGAATGCCGCCAAGGGCAAATACAACCCCAACCGCCTCAACTCGGGTTGCCTCAACTACCACACCTACGATTGGTGGCTGGGAAGCCGGGACGGGGCGCTGGACGTTCTGTCCAGGAGCCACGGCGCCAACCAGGTCGCCCTCCTCGGGACGAAACGCGCCGCCAGCGTCACCGCCATCGCCTACCTGAGGGAACGTACAGGGTATGCCTACTGCTACGGAGACGGAGGCAGGGGAACGGGCGGCTTCTACCCGGTCCAGGTCTACCTGGGCACCCCGCACCTCAACATGTGGTGGAGGCTCAGGCTCTACGGCGCCCCCGGGCACGTGCCGGCCATCCTGGGCTTCGGCGCCAGCCGGACCCAGTGGGGTCCCCTGCGCCTGCCCTTCGATCTGGGCCCCCTGGGCGCCCCGGGCAACTTCGTCCGGTCCGCCTTCGACGTGGCCTTCGGCTGGACTACCTCCGGCTCCGGCGCTGGGAAAGGCAGGCTCTACGTGATGGTCAGGATCCCCAACAACCCGACCCTCATCGGTGGCTTGTTCTACTCCCAGTGGCTCCTCATCGACAGGACCGCCAATCCTCTCGGGGTTACCATGAGCAACGCCTACATGTCGCGGATCTACAGGTGATCCCCCGGGCGTAAACACCAAGACGAACGGGGGCGGCCGGCAGGCCGCCCCCGTTTCTTTTTCCCCCCCTCGCCGGCCCGGCGGTCGTCCCGGAATGGGCATCCCGCCCTGTCAATACCACCGGAGCAACTGGGTGGCCGGGTCGTAGAGGAGGTTGATCCTGGCCGCCGGGGCCTGGTCCTTCACCTTGAGGAAATTGAGCCGCACCTCCTCTCCCTGGGGCTCCAGGGAGATCAACACGGTGAAGAGATCCTGGACCCGGTCCAACTGGACGGGCAGCCCTCCCGGGGCGATCTCGTCGTCCCGCTTGGTGTGGGCCGTAAGCCAGATCTTCAATCCCCGCTCCAGGGCCAGGGCCTTGAGGCCTTCCAGTTCTTCACGCGGAATTTCCCGGAAGTCCGGCCAGCCCGTGATTTCCACCACCTCGGGGTTGAACTCGGCGTGCTCCGAAAGAAAGTCCAGGGTCTGGGCCAGCCGGGCCGTGTCGAAGGCGCCCTCCCGGAAAGTGTAGAACTGCTGGTGCCTGTTGACGAGCGAGCAGAGGGCCTCCCGGTTGGGGAGATTCAGGCTCCCTACGAGCTGGCGGAAGACCTGGTCGTGGTGGGACCGCACGTCCCGAACGGATTTGCCCACCGCAACGTGGAGGGAATTCTTGCCTTCCATGGCGTGGTCCACCGAGAGGGAGACCAGGACCGAGGCCTTTCCCGTTCCGTGCCGGCTCATGAGAAGGCCCAGGTTCCCCTCCCCCAAACCACCCTGGATCACCTTGAAAAAAGTCTTCAGCGGCCTGTTCACTCCTTGGGTCATTTCTTTCTCCCCGAGCCCTTGGGGCTCCGCTTCTCTTCCCTGCGCTCCCGCAGGGTCCTGGCCAGTTCTTCCTGCAGTTCCGCCGGCACGGGGGCGTAGCGGTGGAACTCCATGGTGAACTCCGCCTTTCCCTGGGTGGCGGAGCGTAAAGCCGTGGCGTATCCGAACATCTCCGCCAGGGGAACCTCGGCCTCGATCCTGACGAAGCCCTCCTCCTCGGAGGTGCCGATCAGGATGCCCCGGCGCTGGAGCACGGTGGCCA
Organism: Planctomycetota bacterium; assembly: GCA_027011425.1. GTDB lineage: Bacteria > Planctomycetota > UBA1135 > UBA1135 > JALUZX01 > JALUZX01. The sequence goes on along the minus strand of JALUZX010000505.1, from coordinate 1,714 downwards.
CGATGTTCCCCTGGAACTCGGCGGGACCTTCCACGGAGACGTTCATGATGGGCTCCAGGGCGATAGGCTTTCCCTTGGGATAGAACTTCCGGAAGGCCCCCCGGGCCGCGGCCTGGAAGGCCATGTCGGAGGAGTCCACGGCGTGATGAGCCCCGTCCACGAGGGTCACCACCAGCCCGTCCACGGGGACCCCGAGAAAGGGGCCCTCGGCCAGGACGGACCGGAAGCCCTTTTCCACCGACGGAATGAACTCTCTCGGCACATTCCCTCCGCGGACTTCGCAACGGTATTCGAAGACCCCCTCCTCCGAGGGCCCCATGGTCCCGATGATCCGGGCGTATTGCCCGGCCCCGCCGGTCTGCTTCTTGTGGGTGTAATCGAACTCCACCGTCCGGGTGAGCCTCTCCCTGTAGGCCACCTGGGGGGCGCCCACCGTGACCTCCGCCCCGTATTCGCGCTTCATCCGTTCCAGGTAGACCTCGAGCTGGAGTTCCCCCATCCCCGAGATCACCGTCTCCCCGCTCTGGGGGTCGTGGCGGACCCGGAAGGTGGGATCCTCCTTGGTGAAGCGCTGGAGGGCCCGGGAGAGGTTCCCCCCGGCTTTCCGGTCCACCGGAGCCACCGCCAGGTGCACCACGGGCTCGGGCACGTGCATGGAGGCCAGGACCAGGGTCACCCCCTCGGCCCGGAAGGTATCCCCAGAGGCGCAATCGATCCCGAAAAGGGCCACGATGTCCCCCGCGCCGGCATCCTCGATCTCCTCCATCTTGTCCGCGTGGAGGCGGACGAGCCGGCCGATCTTGACCTTGCGCCCCGTCCTGGCGTGGATCACGGTGTCGCCTTTTTTCAGCATGCCCTGGTAGATCCGGAGGTAGGTGAGCTGGCCGTAGGGGCCGTCTTCCAGCTTGAAGGCGTAGGCCAGAAAGGGGGCGTCCCTGTCGGCCCGGATGGGGACCTCTTCTTCGTTGCGGGAGGTGTCCAGGGCGTAATTGGTGACGTCCGAAGGCGAGGGCAGGTATTCCACCACCGCGTCCAGAAGGGGCTGCACCCCCTTGTTCTTGTAGGCCGATCCCAGGAAGACGGGGCAGAATTCCAGGGAAAGGACCCCCTTGCGGGCCGCCCGGCGGATGACATCCTCGGAGACATCTCTCTCTTCCAGCAGGGCCTCCAGGAGTTCGTCGTCGAAGCGGGAGAGGTTTTCCAGAAGGACCTCCCGGCGGGCCTCCGCCTCGAGGCGGACCTCCTCGGGAATGGGGGCTTCCCGCACGGTCTCCCCCGCCGGGCCGTCGAAGTAGAGTGCTTTCATGGTGACCAGGTCCACCACGCCCTGGAAATCCGCTTCCAGGCCGATGGGTGCCTGCATGAGAGAGGCGTTGAGTCCCAGCCGCTCCCGGAGCTGCTCCTCCACCCTTCCCGGGTTGGCACCCACCCGGTCCAGCTTGTTGACGAAGGCGATCCTGGGAACCCTGTAGCGCCGCATCTGGCGGTCCACCGTGATGGACTGGCTCTGGACGCCCGCCACGCCGCAAAGCACGAGGATCGCCCCGTCCAGGACCCGGAGCGACCGCTCCACCTCGATGGTGAAGTCCACGTGCCCCGGGGTATCGATGATGTTGATCTGGTGGTCCCGCCAGGTCGTGTAGGTGGAGGCCGAGGCGATGGTGATCCCCCGCTCCCGCTCCAGGTCCATGGAGTCCATCGTGGCCCCCACCCC